>CAZHJF010000010.1:6438-10862 GCA_964532885.1 uncultured Candidatus Saccharibacteria bacterium | reverse complement strand
AAAATCCTTCAAGTGGGTCGATCATGGTGAGTTGGATATTTTCAGCTTTTGCCATTACTTGGTCGCCATAAAAAACGTTTGAAGGCTTTCTACCTGGGCTACAAGCGGCTCCAGAATAATATCTACAAGCGGCATTGCGTTCAGCGCTATAACCCTGGGTACCTGCCCCTAAGTCAGCCATATAGACTGCTGTCGCCAGGATAGCATGTTCTGGATTCCACGGGTTTACACTATCGTCATTTATACCCAAGAGTTTACCTAATTTACCCTTAAATAATTCCCAAGTAGACGGAATAAACTGTGAAGGACCCATCCCACCTCCAAATCCCCTACCCAAAGTATATTTTGTGCCAGGCGGGCAGGACACAGGGGTCATCTTCCAATCTTTTCCAAGCCGATCAGTAATATCTTTGAATGGTACCGTGTCTCTCGGGGCCTTCATTACTTGTTCAAAAATTGTGCCAGTATTTTTGCCAGCACCATCACCTGTGTCTAGATTATTTACAAGACAAGAACCTTGATTTTTGCCCAAATCTGATTCTTGAGTCAGAATTGCCAAAATCAAGGCTGGCCGGACACCAGTTTTTTGGCCGGCACTTGTGGCATATTTGAGCGCGTCACCAAAAGGTATTCCCTCTGTGTCTCGGAGAGCAAACAGAGCGGCTCGGATTTGGGCTGCCTTTTTTTCTTTTTCTTTAATAACCTCTTGGTATGTTTTTTCTTGAGTTTTATTTATGGAGATGAGCTTCTTTTTTTCAGCTTCATCAATCTCGACACGCTTTTTTTCTGCTTCGATCTTGGCTTTGGTGTCAGCTTCTTCTTCGCGCTTTTTGTCTAACTCTTTACGTTCAATATCGGTCTTAGTTTGTAGACCGCGAATTTCGGCAAACTGACCCTCCAAGGATCGATTGATTACCAGGTATGAATCAACATCAGAAAAGAAATCTGATAATTTTTGGTTTGAAAGCATTACCTCTACCAATGAATAATCTCTCAGAGTATTTGTGTCTCGCAGTATCGAAGCGATCGATTCTTTACCTCGGTTGATCTTTGCTTCAAGTTCGGAGATGGTTTTTGTTTTTATATATATGTCTTTATTGAGTTTTTCAATTTGAACCTGTCTTTGGCGAATAAAAGCTTTAGCTTCGCTTATTTTTGCATTTAGTATAGCGGCATCTCTTTCAAGCGAGGCGGTACCTTGTTTTGTTTGTTTTAGAACTGATTCCCACTCGGCTATCTCCTTCTCAGTTTTTTCTAATTCGGCCCGCCAGAGCGCCTCCTGCGCCTGGATCTGTGCCTCAGTCATGCTTTGGGCAAGTGTTCCGAGTGGCAAAACAAGTGCAATGCATATTAAAAATGTAAAAACACTCTGTTTATTCAACATGTATTAGATTATATCATACAAAAAAGCCGCAGTAGTGGGCGGCTTTTTTGAAATATTATTCAGTAGGTGTTTCTTCTTCGGTTTTACCTTTCTTTTCAACTTCGATAGCACTTAGATCGATTGGTACGCTCTCTTCTTCTTTTTCTTCCTTAGGTGCAGATACCGTAACGATAATTTCTTCAGGATTTTCAATCAATACAACCCCCTTAGGCATGGGTACATCTTTTGCAGCGATAACATCGCCAAATTGAATGAGAGAGGAAATATCAACATCAATATTTTTTGGCAAATTTGAAGGTTCAGCCTCGATTTTGATTTCATGCACAACTTTCACAAGTACACCACCAAGCTCTTTGATGGCTGGTGAAATGCCGACAAATTCAACCGGTACCGAAAGCTCAACCTTATGACCCTTTTCGAATACATAAAAGTCGGCGTGGATTGGCTCATTTGTAACTGGATCAACAGAGACATCATTGATAAGAGCATCAACTGTTTGATCATCAACTGAAATAGAAATCACAGTTGATTCTCCGGCTTCTTTCCAAGCTTTCAAAAATTCGGATTTCTTTATAAGAATCGGTGTAGACTTTTCTTTTTTGCCATAATAAACAGCCGGAATAAAGCCGTTTTTTCTAGCATCGTCTGCGGTGCTATTTTGTTCTCTTTTGTTTGCGTTTAAAGTAATTGTCATAACAGGAACAATAGTAGCAGAAATAAAATTTTAGACAACTCCAGTTACAATGGGCACCATTGTTTTTCAAACCTCACCCCACCCCGCTCCGCGGGGTCGCCCCTCTCCTACCTGCCTCGCCGGCAGGCGGGTAAACAGGAGAGGGGCTTTACAAAAATCCCCGGACCATAGTCAGAACTTTCTCTGTGTCCTTTTCTACTTCTTCATTTTTGAATCTCAAAACTTTAAGACCGAGCTCTTTATGGTAATTATCTCGAATAACGTCATATTCAAGCGACTCTGCTGTGTTGTGGATTTCACCATCAACCTCGACGATCAATTTAGATGCTGGGCAATAAAAATCGACTACATACCCACCGATACTGTGCTGTCTTTTGAACTTTGAGCCAAGTTTTCTATGGCGCAATTCAAACCAAAGAATTTCCTCGGCTTTTGTAGAGATTTTCCTTAATTCCCTCCTCCTTTCTCTCATTATCCTGTTATCGTGCACAAATCTCATTTTATATATTTCACGTATTTTTTCCTTATTCCTCCCCTCTACTATTCATAGGAGAGGGGCAATTTTCCGTAAGGAAAATGGGGTGAGGTTGGTGAGGGGTGAGGTTGCTTGAAGTCTATTCCCTCACCAAATGCCCGACCATATATTCTACACTGCCAGGGCCTTCTTTTTGGGGCACGGGCACTTTTTTGCCGGGATTGAAGATCGTAAGTGGATCAAAGATTTTTTTGGTTTCTGCAAAGAGGGTCAAAATTTGTGTTGAAAACATCATTGCAAGGTATGGTGTGCGCACTAACCCATCATTGTGTTCAGCGGTTATTGAACCACCATATTCTTTGACCAACAAGTAGACTTTTTCCGATAAATAAGGGATCAGAGCCCTATTTTTGTGCTCCCTCATGTCCATAAGCGGGATTATATGAAAGTTACCGTTGCCAGCGTGGCCAGCGATAGTGTAAACAAATTTTGCTTCATCAAGAATCTTGCGTAATCTTGGTAAAAATTCTGGCAAGTATTTAGGCTCGACACAGATATCATCGATAAAAGGCGCGGTGCGCTTGCCTCGAATGTGTTTGCGCAAAAGATTGAAGCTTTCTCGACGGATTGTCCAATACTTTTCGGCATCGTTTGCATTTTTAGTTATTCTTGATTTAAATCCGGCTTTTGTAACTTCTGCTTTTAGTTTCTCTAGTTTAGTTTGGATTTCTAATTCATTATCACCGGCAAATTCGGCCATTAAAACAAGTTTTGGTATACCGCCCGTTAGCGCCATAAAAGCTTCGGGCAAAAAACTCCACATAATTCTCAAAAGTCGAGCTTTCATAAGTTTGAACAATTCGGGGAAAAAACGAAGAGCGAGCTTCATGGTTGAGTCGTCGTAAGATTCGACACTTTCGGGGCCATATTGCAAAATTGTGTTGACCAAATCTCCAAGACCGTTTAGATCTTTCATAAAAACGACCAAGAGTTTTGATTTTGGTTTGGTTTTGACCAATCGAATTTTGGCTCTAGTGATGATACCGAGAGTGCCTTGCGAACCGACCAAAATTTTAGTCAGATCAAAAAGCCCCTGACGCTCGATATTCCAAAGATAGTAACCAGCTGAATTTTTGGAGACCTTGGGTTTGGCCTCGATAATTGTTTCTCGATTTTCGTCGACTAGACGCATCATTCTTTCATAAATCGCCCCTTCGTGAGTATGTTCGTGTGATTTGCGTAGCGCTTCAGGGCGCGACAGGCTCTTGAATATTTTTTTGCTACCATCTGAGAGAATCACTTCCAATTCTTCAATATAATTTTCCATTTTGCCGTAAGCTAGTGTCTTTTCCCCTGCGCAATTGTTGCCGATCATTCCGCCGAGTGCACAAAGATTTTTGCTCGCTGTATAACAAGGTAAAATCAGCCCATGCTTCAAAGTCTCTGGCTCAAAATCACGATAAAATACCCCAAGCTCGACTTCTGCCGTTTGACTGTTTGGCTCTACCGAAAACTTATTCATATGCTTGGTAAAATCCAAGACGATTGATTCGCTGAGCGACCCGCCCGACATACAAGAACCAGCCGCGCGCGCGGTGACCGAGAGCTTGCTAAACTTTTTCGGATCCTCCAACTTTTTATCAGCCACAAATTTTACAATTTTGCTCACATCATCAGAATTTTTGGGCCAAACAACAAGCTTCGGAAAGACTTCAAAAAGGGAGGCATCTCGACTATACAATTTCAATGTTTCCAAATCATCCAAAACATCCCCTTCGATGAGATCCTTCAGTTGTTCTTTTGCTTCCTTATCCATTTTACAAATTATTGAAAAGGCGTAACTTTTTTTCTACGACCGCTTGCATTGAGAG
>CAZHJF010000010.1:2866-6428 GCA_964532885.1 uncultured Candidatus Saccharibacteria bacterium | reverse complement strand
AGCTTCGGAAAGACTTCAAAAAGCGAAGCATCTCGACTATACAATTTCAATGTTTCTAAGTCATCAAAAACTTCCCCTTTGATTAGATTTTGGATTTCTTGTTTAAGATTCATTGAATAGAGGTTACAAATTATTGAAAAGGCGTAACTTTTTTTCTACGACCGCTTGCATTGAGAGTTTAGCGGCCTTGAGGTATTTGTAGGGCGCTAGTTCATCGGGGTTTTCCAAAAGGTACTGTTGTAGACCTTGTTTGAAAGCGAGTCTAACCTCTGTATTGATATGGATTATAGATATTCCAGCCTCGATTGCGGCGCGAATATCCTCATCGCTGTTCCCAGAAGCGCCGTGTAAGACGAGTGGGACTCCACAAGCCTCTCTGATTTCGCGAATGCGATCAATATCCAAACGAGGCTCGACGCCATTTTTGATCATGCCATGCACATTGCCCACCGCTGGCGCAAACAAATCAATCCCTGTTTGCTGTACAAAATCGTGCGCTTCTGCGGCGGTAGTCATTTGATCTTTTGAAACCAAAACACCCTCAGGTAGTGAGTCAAGTAATTTAGAGGATTTACCAATGAAGCCTAGCTCTGCTTCGATCAGAGTATCAGCGTTTTTTGAATTTCTATAATCAACACACTCGCGTGTCATCTTTATGTTTTCTTCTAAAGACTTTTCTGCTCCGTCAATAATTGCACCATCAAATCCTACGTCTATCACCTCTCTGACGCGGTCCGATGAGTACGAGTGATCAGCGTTGAGATAAACTGGCAAGTTTTCATCTTGAAGAGTTTGGACCAGTGCTTTAATTTGTTTTACGCCGATAAAATCTCTCTCTCCTTCTGAAGCACCAATAATAACTGGCACTTGCAAAGACTTAGCGGCGTTTACAACCGCCCAAAAACCTTCGAGGTTCGAGATATTGAAATGTCCAATGGCAACCTTTTTTTCGACTGCATCGTTTATAACTTCTCTTAAATTCTTCATTAACTCGATTATACCATTTAGAAAATTTAGTGTAAAACGTAAAAAGAAAATATCAAAATTACGATTCAAAATTCAAAATTTTTAATTTTGCACTGTGGTTTTGCACTTTTAGTTTTTCATTTTTAACTTAGGTAATATATAATTACCTAATATGAATCTATTTCAACACAACAAAGATCTCGATTTTATTTCTATCGGTGATATTACGGTTGATGCTTTTATTAGACTCAAGGAAGCACAAATAGAGAGAGATGAAAACGGTAACAAAATGCGTTTGTCTCTTTCGTGTGGCGATAAAGTACCGTAGGAATTTGTTGAAATTGTCAAAGCGGTTGGCAATAGCGCCAATGCTGCCGTTTGTGCTTCAAGATTGGGCCTAAATGCGGCGCTTGTGACAAATGTTGGAGATGATCATCATGGTGAAGAATGTATTGCTACCTTACAAAAAGAAAAAGTTCACACTAATTTTATAAAGGTTAATAAAGAAAAGGAGACCAATTATCACTATATTCTTTGGTACGAAGACGATCGAACAATTCTCATCAAACATCAGGAGTACGAATACGAGCTACCTGATATCGGCAAACCAAAATGGGTCTATTTGTCGTCTCTGTCCGAAAATTCAGCTGTGTACCATGACCTCATTGCCAAATATCTAAGTCTAAATCCTGATGTAAAATTTGCATTTCAACCTGGCACATTTCAAATGAAAATGGGTACAGAAAAGTTGGCTGAGCTTTACGCTAGGTCGGATATATTTTTTTGTAACAAACAAGAAGCTCAAAAGATTCTCAATTTACATGGAGAAAATGATATTAAGAAGTTACTTTTAGAAATGCATGAGCTTGGTCCAAATGTAGTAGTTATTACTGATGGGCCGCGCGGTGCATATGCTTATGATGGCATTGAGGGATTTTTTATGCCGCCCTATCCAGATATCAAACCTCCCTATGAGCGTACTGGCGCTGGGGACGCATTTTCATCGACCTTTACGGCAGCCGTTGCTCTTGGACGTTCGCTCTTTGATGCTTTTTTATGGGCGCCGATCAACTCAATGTCGGTCGTCCAGCAGATCGGTGCCCAAAAGGGCCTTCTGACTCAAGAAGAAATTTTGAAATATTTATCCACTGCACCAACCAATTACAAACCCGAAAAATTTATTTAAGATAAAGACAAAAAATAGGCGGATCTTGTAGGCAAGATCCGCACAGTAAATACTAAGCAGCAAACGAGAGCTTATCCACTCTCAGGGGGTTAGCTTGACGTCGCGTCCTGCTGCGCATAAAAGAACTTGTCTTATGACGACGCGGCGGCACGGAACGGATAAGAATAAAATAACGTGAAAATTCAGATAGAGCCATGAGTACTGATTTGTCGGTGTGAGATCTCTCCTTTCTGTATGTCACATATTTGAGATCTTTATCTGTGTGAAAAGTAGCGATATCTCGAACGGTAACGACCTCAGAGCCACCAACTTTTCTTTGATATTTCCAGCCAACTTGTACTTTCATGTCTACCTCCTAATTCAAATCTAGCATACTCAATTCTAATAGCACAAATAAAGTTGTTTATTATGCAAAATCTATTTTTCCCTTCTTGCGAGTGCTGTTTCGATTGCAGACTCAATATGAGAAACTCCCATGCCAAAATGTTCCAAAAGTTCTTCTGGGGTGCCGGATTGTCCAAATTGATCCTTTACGCCAACAAATTCAATAGGCACAGGACACTCTTCAGCCAGGACTTCAGCTACGCTGCTGCCGAACCCACCCATGACTTGATGTTCTTCAACTGTTACGATGGCCCGAGCTTCCTTGGCAAGACTTACGACCGCGTCTCGATCAATCGGTTTTATAGTATGAAGATTTATAACTTTGACAGCAACACCTTTAAGACTCATGTTTTTTGCAGCAACCACAGCTTTGTGTACCAAAGCGCCCGTCGCTACAATGCCAACTTTTGCATTCATGGGTGGCGCAAAAAATATTTGAGCTTTGCCAATTTCAAATGGCGTCTCTTCTGTCGTTATGATCGGAGTTTTTTCACGCACCAAACGCAGATAAGCAGGAGTCTTAATATTAGCAATCGCCAAAGTTGCTTTCTTGGCTTCAATAGCATCACAAGGTGAGATGACAATCATGTTTGGAATAACCCGCATGAGTGCAATGTCTTCGATTGCTTGATGCGTACCGCCATCAGGCCCGACAGAGACACCCGAATGACTGCCGACAATCTTTACAGGTACATTATTGTAGCTGATAGTGGTGCGGATCTGCTCCCAATTGCGCCCTGGGCTAAACATTGAATAAGATGAGCAAAATGCAATTTTGCCCATCGCGGCCATACCGCTCGCCACTGTGACCAAATTTTGTTCGGCTACTCCAACTTGTACAAATCGATTAGGATATTTTTTTGCAAATAAATGCATCTGAGTGCTTTCGGTCAAGTCAGCACAAAGTCCTACTATGTTTTTGTCTTGATCAGCAGCCAAAACTAAACCTTCACCAAAACCTTTGCGGATTGGTACTTGCTCCACGTCTTTATCAAATATTTTTGGATTTAGTTTTGCTTTTGGATT
>CAZHJF010000010.1:0-2766 GCA_964532885.1 uncultured Candidatus Saccharibacteria bacterium | reverse complement strand
TGCTCACTTTGTATTTTGCCACCCAGTGTTCGCAGCTCTGCTAGAGCTTCTTTGCCTTGGTCAGCTTTTGTAAAAACATCCTCAGGGCCTTTGCCTGGCGGATTGCCATGCCACTCAAATCTGCGTTCCATAAATGAAATACCTTTACCGGGAATGGTGTTTGCGATTATCACACTCGGGCGATCGAAGACAGCCTGAGCTTCGCCGATAGCTCCGATGATCTGATCAAAATTGTGTCCATCGATTGTTTGGACATGCCAATTGAAAGACTGCCACTTCTCCGCCAAAGGCTCGAGCGGCATGACGTCTTCGGTATAACCTTCGATCTGGATATTGTTGCGATCGATAATCGCAGTGAGATTTTGCAGGCGTTCTTTGCCGGCAAGCATAGCACCTTCCCAGGAATTACCCTCGTCGAGCTCACCATCGCTCATTAGACAGTAGATTTGTTTTGAAGAAAATCGTCCATTGTCTATGCGATCTGCAATCGCCATACCAACAGCTTGCGAAAGACCGCTACCAAGCGGACCAGAGCTAGTTTCCACATAGGGCAAAAATTCTTTATGCGGGTGACCTTGGAGACGCGAACCAAATTTGCGCAAAGTTTTTAGTTCGTCAATAGCAAAGTATCCAGAGTGTGCCAAAGTCGCATACAACACCGGAGCAATGTGGCCATTTGAAAGTACCAACATGTCGCGCTCGGTCCACACTGGGTTCGTCGGGTCATGGCGCAAAATATGAAAGTACATTGCAGTAAAAATATCAGCCATACCAAGTGGTCCTGCTGTGTGTCCGCTACCTGCCTCAATCAGCATTTGAATGATTGACTCGCGGATATCGTTTGCCTTTTGATTTAAAAAATTTCTTTTATCGTCAGTCAGAGTAAACATTAGTCAAATTATACCTGCTCTCCAAGAAAATAAAAAATATAACAGTGAATAATTTTTAAAATGACTTCAAAGTATTGATCGCGTTTTGGATTTTGTCTGAATTAAATATGGCGGAAGTTGAAACCAATCTTGTGATGCCGGCGTCAGTGAGACTTTTGGCAGTTTCAAAATTGACTCCAATATCAATTTGCAATTCCATCGAAGGATGCTGCTCATGAAATTTACTAATTTTGTCCAACACTAAAGGATCAAGCTCGACACCGTTGTGACCAACTCTATCGTTGCCCATAAATTGGACAAACTGCACTTGAGATAAATAAGGCCCAAGCAGATCAGTAGAAACGCTTGGCTTCACACCAAGTCCAATTTCACATCCGGCAGACCTTATCACTTCAATACATTCTGAGATGTGATCGGTCGAATCGATATGCAAGACGAAACTTTTAAAACCAATATCAATAAAATCTGAGATAAACTCAATAGGATGCAGTATGAGCATATCGAGTTCAAACTCAAATTCATTTATAAATGGAAATCGCTCCTCGCCGCGAACAAGTTTCAGCAATTCACCACCTTGATCTTTTGATAAAAAAGGCCACGTCGTGCTATCGGCGTATTTACCATCAACTATATCGAGCTGTATTTTCTTTACCATGCCCAATACTTTCTCCAGGCGTTCTCTTGTATATGATAAATCTTTCGGGATAATAGCAGGTATAACTTCTGTCATAAGATAAATTATGGATTTTTATAAAGAGAAACTTCGAGTTCGTCGATCTCGCGCAAACGTCTCATGTGTCTGCTATCTTCGGAAAAGGCTGTTTCTAACCAAAGTTTTACAACTTCTTTTGCTTCCGGGATCGATAAAAATCTGGCACCAAGTGAAAGCACGTTTGTATCGTTGTGTTCACGCGAAAGAGAAACAATGTTTTTATTGCCGCCATAGTAGACGGCGGCGCGGACATTAGGGAAACGGTTGGCGACTATGGCTTCGCCTTGGCCCGAACCACCGATTATAATCGCTCTCAAACTCTGCGGATTGTTATAGACCTCGAGCGCTGCCTTTTCTATAAAAATAGGGTAATCATCGTTTGGATCAAGGGTCATTGGGCCCAAATCAAAAACCTCATATTTCAAACTTTTGACAAATGTCGCCAAAACATTTTTCATTTCAAATCCCGCATGATCCGATGCAAAATAAATTTTCATCACTTGTAAAAATCTTCCTCTTCGTAATAATATGATTGCTCGATACCTTTCATAAAAACCTCACGGTCGTCGATCTTAGCTGTCAAGGCTGTTTTTAGAAGTTCCCTAATTTCAAGATCATTTACTGGACTGCGTTGCATAGCATTTAAATAATCAGATTTATCAATCTTCGACCAATCAACGCATTGTTTGATATTTTTTTTCAAAATCAAATCAAACCAAATCCTCATACTCCGGCCATTACCCTCCATAAACGGATGAGCGATATTCATCTCTACATATTTAGCCACAATCTCCTCAAAGGTATTTTCCGACATTTTTCCAATTTTAGCTAAAATTTCTTCCAAATATATACAAGAAGCAAATCGGAAACCGCCTTTGCTTATGTCTTTTACACGAATTTTACCTGCAAAATCATAAAGCCCTTCAAATAAATATTCGTGAATTTGTTGCAAACCCTTTGCTGTGCCAATCTCAAAACTTTTGATTTCTGGGCTATCAAAAAGTTTTATAGCTCTTTCTTTACTAACTTCATCGGTGTTTCTCATTATATGATTATACCATTTTTATACATACTTTCCCATCTTCAAGACATGCTTGATAAGAGTCGCGGTGTACCCCATCTCGTTGTCATACCAAGCGCAAACTTTGACTAGGTTGCCGCCGA
>CAZHJF010000009.1:8554-11124 GCA_964532885.1 uncultured Candidatus Saccharibacteria bacterium | reverse complement strand
CGCTCCGGAACCCCCGCCAGTGATTACTGAGAGCGGAGAGTTCGTCCGGCAGCAGGACGCACCAAAGAGAGCGTGGGAGCCCGGCATCGTCAAGATCGAGCTCCGAAAGGCCACCGACGGAAAGGGGGCCATGGTGAAGGCGGTTGGCGTGGACGAAGCCGACGATTGGACATTTGAGTCCGAACCAGGCGTTGTAGTCATGCGTTACCGTCCTAAGCAGTAGTTCTTGTTTTCCTTCGCCCCGCGGCTAACCACCGCGGGGCATTCCATTTGTATACTTTTGTTTTTGTATTCTTCCCCTCTCCTTCGCAAGGAGAGGGGTCAGGGGTGAGGTCGAGTTTTGCTTTTTATTCTTTTTTTCTTTATCCTTAGTAAATCATGAAGCTTTTAATTGTCGAATCCCCGGCCAAAGCCAAAACCATAGGAAAATATTTGGGTGATGAATATAAAGTCGTCGCTAGTATTGGTCATATCCGTGATTTGCCAAAGAGCAACAAAAAAGCCATCGACATCGAAGGCGGCTTCATTCCCCACTACGAGATCAGCAAAGGCAAAGAAAAAGTCGTGGCCGAAATCAAATCACTGGCCAAAAAGGCTAGCGAGGTCTTGCTGGCTACCGACCCCGACCGAGAAGGCGAAGCGATCGCTTGGCATATTGCTGAGCTACTCAAAGGCTCGGTGGAAAAATCAGATATCAAACGCGTTACCTATCACGAAATTACAAAAGAAGCGATAGAGGAGGCGCTCAAACATCCACGCAAGATTGACGAACATTTGCGTGCGGCACAAGAAGCGCGAAGAGTTTTGGACCGACTGGTTGGCTACGACCTCTCTGGTCTGATTTGGAAAAAGGTGCGCTACGGACTTTCAGCCGGGCGCGTGCAATCCCCTGCTTTGCGCATCTTGATGGAGCGCGAACGCGAAATCCGCGCTTTCAAGCCAGAGACTTTTTATGTGATTTCGGCAGAGGTTCAACCTCACCCCCTAACCCCCTCTCCTAGATTAGGAGAGGGGGGAGAAAAGAAAAACTCCTCCAATTCATTTTCTGCTATATGCGAAGTCGAACCCAAAACCAAAGCCGAAGCGGAAGGAATTCACCAAGCAGCGGAGACGGCGGGCAAAGAAAAAAAGTGGCAAGTCAAAGACGTAATCGAAACTGAGGTCAAGCGCGCGCCCCGAGCACCTTTTACCACCTCCACCTTGCAACAAACCGCTTCGACGCGCCTCGGCTTTTCGCCCAAGCGCACAATGATGGCTGCGCAGAAACTTTATGAAATGGGTCACATCACCTACATGCGCACCGACTCGACCACCATGGCCGGCATTGCGCTTGGTCAGATCAAAGGTGTTGTGACCAAAAAATACGGCGCAGAGTTGCATCAAGTACGGCAGTACAAAACTAAATCCAAGAGCGCTCAAGAAGCTCACGAAGCGATTCGCCCAACCCACTTCGAAAAGGAAAGCGCCGGCACAACCGAAGATCAAAAACTTCTCTACAAACTCATCTGGCAACGTGCTGTAGCGAGTCAGATGCAAGATGCGCTCACGATGCGCACCAAAATTGTGAGCACTACACAAGTGAAAAACATTCCAGATTTTCATTCAAACGGTTCGCGTGTTTTGAAAGACGGCTGGCTCCTCGCCGACCCGCAAGCCAAAGGCGAAGATGTTATTTTGCCAAACGTGAAGTCAGGCGACCCACTCAATCTGCTTACAATCAACACAGAAGAGAAGCAGACCGAACCACCAAACAGATATAGCGAAGCGGGGCTCATCAAAGAGCTCGAGAAGCGCGGCATCGGCCGACCTTCGACTTATGCCTCAATCATCAATACTATTATCGAGCGTGGCTATGTCGACAAAGATGGTAAGACCTTGAAACCAACCGACACGGGCGACGTGGTCTCGACCTTCCTAGAAGATAATTTTGAAAATTATATTAGCGATACCTTTACCGCCGAGATGGAAGATGAGCTTGACCAAATCGCAGAAGGTAAACGCGAATACGAACCAACCCTTCGTGAATTTTATACTCCGTTTTTGAAAGATGTGAAAGCCAAAGAAAAGACCGCCAAGCTCACGACGCTCGGTGAAGCTGACCCACGCTTCAAATGCCCGATTTGCGGCAGCGATATGGTTATCAAACTCGGAAAGGCTGGTAAATTTCTCTCTTGCGAAAAGTTCCCTGATTGCAAAGGTATGCGCAACATCGATGGTAGCGAAATTAAAGAAGCCGAGCCAATCGGTATCGATCCTACGAGTGGCCTACCAGTACTTGTGATGGATGGCCGGTTTGGTCCGTATGTGCAGCTGGGTAACGGCGACGAAATACCTAAAAAAGAAGACAGCAAAAAGACAGATACCAAAGTCGAGGTTTCAGATCAACTTGCTCCTAAGAAAAAAAGGCGTGCAATAAAAATTAAACCCAGAAGATCAAGTATTCCAAAAGATATCGATCCAAACAAAATCACACTCGAGCAAGCACTCAAACTTCTTTCACTGCCAAGAGAGTTGGGGCCTCACCCCGAGACTGGCGAAATGATTAGTGCCAATATTGGGCGCTTCGGACC
>CAZHJF010000009.1:0-8544 GCA_964532885.1 uncultured Candidatus Saccharibacteria bacterium | reverse complement strand
AGTCCCTACCATAAGCCTCAGCATCTATGTAATACCTTAAATGAGTTGGGATTTGTTCAAGTTCTCCCATCTCTTCCAATATATGCTCACCGAATGCTTTGTTAATATCCCAATCATCAAAGAACCCAAAAAATTTGGCAGGCGCGGACGATCAAAAAAAGCAGAATAAAAAAATTTAATATAGAAAGGGCCGCTTACGCGGCCCTTTTGGATAACTACCCCTTAGCATACGGACGGCAGACTTGAGCTTTGAGCTCGTGATATCTAAGTCTGACTGTCTGTTTAGCCGCCGGCAAAGCCGAGACCTTAGCTTCAATTTTTTTACCAGCATGACAGCCAAGAAATTCATATAGACTTTCGCCAACAGGGGGCATCATCTGAACAGAGCTTTCTTTTGCTTTTGCAGACACATACTTTGCCTCGCTGATAAGATTGGCTACCTTCGAGACAAGAAAGCCAAGTATGCTCATAGAAACTGTAAACATCATTATTAGGACAGCGCTAACCGCAAAAATCCTGAAAAATGACGGTCCTCCATCTAAATGGACTATTAGACTAAATACCAGTAAAACAATCCACAAAAGAGGGTTAAGCATTCGCACCTGCCATGGCCGCTTATTACCGAGGTCATCGCACAAGAACCAATTATTACCAGACCTCACGCCATAGCTGACTTGCTCAGTGTCAAAATCTCGTGGATGGAATACAGCTTTCCAATTCACATTCCTCTGACCAAGTAGAGTAAGGAAAGTTGCAACTGCAAGCCGCACCAATACAGTCAAAATACTGATAAGTATTAGAATGATTGACAACGACCAGCCAAGCATTAGACGGCGCCGATATGAGCACTGGTCTCTTGCTGGCTCAGCAAACGGATAATTAGCAATTGTCCAGAGAATCTTATTAGGTTTCTTTGGAAAATGCTCCTTCGGAACCGCCACCTCAATCTCACACTTCGTACCAGAAATCAGAAAACCATTTGGAATGTATTTAGAAAATTCTCCTAAAATCTGGTCGTAGGCAACGTGTCTATATCCACTCGACTCTTCATCGTCCTTCATTTGAATTCTTTTTTTGAAGGTAACAAGATCGTAAGAAGATACAAGACAAGCCACAACAGTGTGATTGCCTGGACGATCAAACGAGAGATGAACCATCATCTCATCAACCTTGGTAACGATTCTTTTTTCACCACCTTTTTCATATAAGATGACGATAAGAATTGCGATTTCTTGATCACCGCCCTTTTGGACAGAATTAATTTGCGGAACATCCTTTGGATCCAAACACCACCGAACGGGTATTACCGGCTCGGCTGAGTCTGTGTGATCAACTATTAGTCTCATTTTTTACTTCCTTTCGATTTTTCTAGAACTTCTATCCGCAGATAATCTACACTCACTTTACTTCTGTGTCAACATGGATATTTGCAAGATGGTGTTTTTTGTTGCATCATTTATAAATGGAAGACATTCTCCAAAAAATATACAACGAGCTGCCTGATTTGAAGGATTCCGAAAAACTTTTGATAAAAAAGGCTTATATTTTTGCTGAAAACAAACACGCAGGTCAAAAGCGCAAAAGCGGTGAGCCTTATTTCACCCACCTCTTTGCTACCGCTCAAAATCTCGCGACCTTGCGCATGGATGCGTCTTCTATTGTCGCAGGTTTGCTCCACGACACACTTGAGGACACCCCGACTTCACCCGAAGAGCTTGAACAAGAGTTTGGTAAAGAGATTAGATTTATTGTCGAAGGCGTGACAAAAATTAGCCATATTCGCTACCACGGCACTGATCGACACAACGAAAGTTTGAGAAGACTTTTGCTCGCCACCTCAGAAGATATCAGAGTGCTTGTGGTCAAACTTTGCGACCGCTTGCACAACATGCGTACACTCGATCACGTATCCAAAGAGAAGCAAAAAAGAATCGCTGGAGAAACTCTAGAGATTTATGCGCCGATCGCATACCGACTTGGTATTCGCAAACTTTCCCGAGAATTGGAAGATTTGGCATTTCCTTACGTTTTCCCTGAAGGCTACAAGGAGCTCCAAAACCTACTCAAAGAAGGTGACGATGAGCGCAAAGAAGACCTAGAAAAATTTAGAAAATCTGTCACCAAAGAATTGGTCAAAAACGGAATGACTGAATTTACTTCTGACTACCGCGTCAAGGGTATGTATAGTTTGTATAAAAAATTCTTGAAAGCAAAGAAGGACATGGAAAATATTTATGATATTTTGGCCATGCGCGTGACAGTCAAAAAACCTGAGGACTGCTATCGCACACTTGGTATAATTCACGCGTCTTGGAAACCGCTCCCAGGCCGAATCAAAGACTATATCGCCTTTCCCAAAATCAACGGCTATAAAAGCTTGCACACTACTGTCTTTACTGGAGATGGTGGCTTGGTTGAAATCCAAATTCGTACCGAAGAGATGCATCATGAAGCTGAGTATGGAGTCGCCGCTCACGCTCTTTACAAATCAGAAGCGAACAACCAAAACCAAAAAGACGTTTCGGAGTGGATAAAAAATATTAGTAAAGAAAATATTGTCGATATCAAGAGAGACTTTTTGTCCGAAAGAATTTTTGTCTATACTCCCAAGGGGGACGTTATCGATTTGCCCAAAGGCGCGTCGGCTATAGATTTTGCTTATATGATACATTCCGACATTGGCAACCACATGTCAGGTGCAAAAATCAATGGCAAACTAAGCGCGATCACGACCACTCTAAAAGGTGGCGAGATAGTAGAAATAATCGTGAACAAGACTGCCAAACCAAACCGCAAGTGGATCGATCATGTCAAAACCACCTTTGCCAAAAAGCATATAAAACAAATGATTTGATTTTGTTTAAATAACCCACCCTAACCTCCCTTACATTAACGGAAGGTATCAAAGACTGAAATTTTTGATCGAATACAGATCTTCATCATCATCTTTTGCTACCTCTTCTGGAGTAGGTATCGGCTGATCTTCGGCAATCTTTATCTGCTCTGGCGTGCGGTCATCAATAGAGGTCTGGCTTTCTTCGTGAGAATTGGTCTCCGTATTGTTTGATTTACCACGCAAAATTTTGAGAATATCCTCCAAATCATCGTTAGAAAAAAACTCAATGATCAATTTATTGCCATTATCTCTTTTTTCTATTTGCACCCTAGTGCCAAGTGATTCTGTAAATCTTTCTTCAAAAGCAGACAGTACCGGGTCGATGTCAGACTTCACCCTTCTCACCCGTTCGATCGCAATTTTGCGCGCAGCGGTCTCGGCGTCACGCACATTCATTTTGTGTAAAATAATATCTTTAAAGAGTACTGCCTGCTCCTCTTTTCTATCAGAAAGCATGAGTAAGGGCCTCGTGTGACCTTCGTTGATTTTGCCTTCCGACAGAGCTGTGAGCATCTCTTCTGGCAAATCCAAAATGCGCATGGTGTTGGTCACATAGACACGACTCTTGCCGATCTTTTGAGCAATCTGGTGATGTTTGAAACCAAATTCATCAGCCAGTTTTTTGAAAGCTCGCGCTCTCTCTACTGGATTGAGATCTTCGCGTTGGACGTTTTCGATAATTGCAAGCTCGAGCTTCATCAAATCATCATGAGTTTTGTCTTGCTCGCCTATCCTGATAAGCACTGGCACTTGGGAAAGACCAGCGATTTTTGAAGCTCGCAGTCGGCGCTCGCCAGCAATAAGCTCATATTCAACCGCGAGCCCATCCTCTTTGACAATTTCTTTGCGAGTCACCACGAGCGCCTGAAGCACGCCATATTGCTTGATTGAATCAGCAAGCGCCTGCAAGGCTACTAGGTCAAACTCACGACGAGGTTGAAAAGGGTTGGGCTTGATCTTATCGACCTCAACCCAAAAAATCGAATTTTGATAAAAATTGGAAGTGTTGTTCATTGGTTATATTCTATAACACTGTTAAATATTTTGAAAGAAAAACCCAGGTACTGTATATTATTAGTACCTGGGTTTATAAATTACAGCTTATTCCTTCGGAATTTTGCCGTTAAGTGTATCAAAACGCGTTTTCCAATCAATTAATGTTCTGGTGGAGCGTTTTTGAAGTTGTTCAATATGCTTGAAAATCTCCCGCACCTGTTGTCCTGTTACATCACCATCTCCATGTTTCTCGAGGAGACTGCGGATAAGTGCAACGTTTTTTGAGGCCAATGATTTGTAGGTCCTTGTGAGACCTCTCTGAATTTCTGCAACTCCCACCTTGTGTTTTCGACGCTGCCCAGACAAAATCTCTTTGAGCTTGTCCGCATCTACACCATACTGTTCGGCAGCTTTGGCAAGATTAAGTCCCCCATCAGTGATAGCACTTGCAGCTTTCATCAAATTCTGCCGTAAGGTCTTCGATTTTACGGTATTGATGTACTTACGTGCCATCCCAGTCGGAAGACCGAGAAGTTCACCGATGCGCTTCATCGGCTCACCGCGATCGAGGAGGAGCATAATCGTGTGCTCCGTGTCCTGTGGAGTGGGGGGGAGCGAACCGCCGATGTTGGCCTTGTAAGCCTCGGCGATCAGATCGGTTTCGTTGCTGACATCCACCACCTCGCACACGATCTCGGTTCGGTTGTTGAGTTCGTGAGCCTCAATGCGGTGTCTACCATCGATCACCACCCGCTCACGGGTGATCCTGATCGGAGGCAGTTCGACACCATTCTCGATTAACTCGGCTAGGAACAGTGCGTGATCCTGGTTCAGCACCTGGCGAACGAACAGGTTCAACTGCAAGTCCTTGAGCGCTACAACTTCAGTCCTAATTCTCATTGCTCATTTCTCCTTTTGTCTGTTGCTGGTTTGCTGATCGTCGGACGGCTCAATGAACCGCCCATGTTGAGCACGCCACCCGGCGCGCTTCTTCCTGACCTGCGATAACATCACGTACACTCCAGTCTCGGGCCAATCCTTCTCCTGCCAGACATTTACGTCGAGCGAGAAAGTGATTGAACCAATTTCTTCAGTACGTGCAACCGCGTAAGGACCATGCTTGCCGCCGCGAATGATTTTCTCGACGACGGCCTGATAGCCTTGGTTGTTTGCCATCAGATACCACCTTTCCGTTGCTCGAACATAATCAACTGTGAACTCAAGGTGCTCATGTGTGCCGAGAGACGGAGGATCGTATCGGCTGACCGTTGCAGGTCTGCATTATTGCTTTCAGAGAGCGGGCCCTCCTCAAGCAACAAAAGCAAACCTTCCATGATCTTGACCGCTGCCATTTGACGAACAGGCAGGATCGCTGGCTTGGCATCTTCCGCTCTCGAACGAATCTTGAGCGAAGCATCCAAACTGTATAATTCTTGCGATTCTTCCTTCCTCAGAATCAACTCATCCTTTCTTGCCTTCCACATGTCCCACATTTTTTGTTCTTTGTCACCACTTGCTCCATGATGACCTTGTAAGACTTGATAGAGTGTAGAGGTGCTCCCATAGCCAAGAAACTCAACGGCCTTTTCAGCAGTAATAAGTCCATAGCCAATAAGTTCAGCAAAATTTCGTTGGTATTTGGGCATTTTTTCCAACTCAATCACCACATATCCAATCATATCAAGGTAGGACATTAACTTGATACGAGCTTCGCCAACAGGAGAAGAGTTGTTATCGTAAAGCCACCGAACCACTGTGCTAACTGAGACTCCACAAAAGTCAGCAATAGGCTTTTTTGCCTGCGCCGCACCACGGGAACCTCCTTTTATCATTGATTCGAAATATGCGCCTAAATGTTGCAGACATTCATCAAAATGTCCCCTAAACACCTCGTTCTTTTCTTCACTCACATCTGTACCCCTTTCAAAAAACTAAATCCTGTTGAAATATAATGCTTTTAATTATTTTGTCAATATTGATTATATATAGTTGTGTTGTTTTATTTCTTCCACAATCTTATCTCTTTAACGAATTTATCCACATTTTTTGAAATTCTTATTGTGTATTTAGTTGTCTTTGGATCTTGGTGGATTTGAAGGTTTGGTTTATAACCTAAAAATTTAATAGCCTCAATCACGCTCACCACCAACGGTTTTGTATTACTTACAATATTTACCATTTTATAGCCTCTGTCCAAATAAATAGAGCCATCTGTTTGGATTATCCCCCTTAAACTTTCTTTTATAAAATCTTTATTTCCTAAAATCCAATCGGGTATCTTTATTTTTTGTTTGAATTTTGAACCACCTTTTGCCTTCCATCCGAGTAAACTTTCTAATTTGTTTGAATAACAGCTTACATCACAGCAGTTTTTTCTATCAACTAACGATACTTTATTTTCGGGAAAGAATTTTTGTAAAGATATCGCGATATGTTGCAATAATTTTGGATATTTTTTGTCACATGTAATTCTGAGTCTCACAGCTCTTCCGTTTGGGTTAGATAAATTTCCGTCCCCTAAAGCCAAACCAACAATATAAGCGTGCAGTTTTTTGTTTTTACTAACCGCTTTTACCATGTGCCAGAGGGGAGAGTTGAACTCCCAAACCTTTCGGCGCTCGATTTTGAGTCGAGTATGTTTACCAATTTCATCACTCTGGCATAATGCCGCCCAAGCCTTTCTTTATATGCAGGCTTTGTTCCGCCGAAGTTTCCAGCGTAAGCGAACATGACTTTGATTATATGGCAAATTGACCAAAAATCAAACCGAGTTATCATTAGATAAAATGGAAATTGAAATCAAAAAAGGAATTTACAGACATTTCAAAGGCAATGAATACGAAGTGCTCGAAACGGCTTTGCATTCAGAAACGCAAGAGCCTTTCGTGGTTTATCGCGCCCTCTATGGCGAAGGCAAACTCTGGGTTCGCCCTTTGGCGATGTTTAATGAAATAGTCGACAAACCCGAGCTAAACTACAAAGGCCCTCGATTCAGCTATGTTAGAGAAAAATAGATTTGTTTATTTAAACTTTATTTCCCCATACTCCTTTAATATTTCAACTATTTCGTGTAGCAAAAACTTAGTATCACCTTTTGAAAACATGCGCATGATTTCACCAAGTGAAAACTCTTGTGATATAGCCTTCAAACATTCGTAGATTTCTTCTGAATTCAACCTAAACAAACAAAGCTTTTCAATCAAATGAGCTCTGGCTGAGAATATTTTGAATATTCTTTCTATCTGATCCACGTTTGCCAATGTAAGAAAAACAACGATTAACTCTTCAAGTCGTGCGTTCATCTCCTTAACCGCATCTGAAAATTTAACCTCCGTGGCATGGACCAAATCAGCACCACTTACTTTATTATTTTTCAAACACCATTCTATATTTTTCGCAATTTTTTCCGCATTATCAACAATTGGACTAAAGCCCCAACCAAACCCAGTGCCCCATCCACGAGAGTCTCCGATAAACGCCACCCTAGGCAAACCGTCTTTTTTAAATTTAACAGCACATGGAATAGATCCAAAATATTCCTTTATTGTTTTTATACTTTTATCGCGAGTATATTCATGAGAATTTCTAAGAAGATTGAAGTCTTCTCTGGCAATTTTAATATTAACTGGTTTTTTTGAAAGATAAAAAGATCCTATAAAATCTTTCTTTTCACCCATAGGCATCGACCACCAAAAAGGTAAAGGTTTTTTATCTATTACTGTTTCAATAAAATCGTACTCCCCAATCGGCAAACCTATTTCATCTACAGCCAAACCATAAACTGTATAATAATAAGCTCTTTCAAAAAGTTTGTGGTCTTTGACCAAATTTGAACCCTGTCCCATTGCATCGATAACGACTTTTGAAAAAAATACTCCCTTGTTTGTATGTACAATTACGCCACCATCAACATATTCGATCTTCAAAAATTTACATTTATTTATTAGAGTAGCACCCGATTGCCTCATTTGATCAGCCTTATCAGAAAGCAACTCGTCTTCCGCAATAACAGGACAAAATTTTATAAGCTTACCAAGTTTAATTCGAATTTCTGACCCATGAAATGATTTGGCTTTTGCGTTATCAAGTTTATATTTCACGTATTTATCCAAACCATATTGGGTTGTCTTATCACTCCAATATGTCCATGCGTGTTTTGAACGTCCAATAGTGTTTTTGTCAATCACAAGAATCTTTAGTTTTTTGACTAAGTATGAACCTACCAACAACCCAGCTGCCCCTCCGCCTAAAATAATTAGGTCAAATTTTTCTTTATTATCTTTCTCTAGCATTAAGCTAATCATAATAAAAACTAGCTAAAAATCAATTTTATTGTTAGAAATTAACACATGAAGAAACCAAAGATGATTGTTGTACTTGGGCCGACGTCGAGTGGCAAGAGCGACTTAGCTGTGTCTTTGGCTAAGAAATTTGGCGGTGAAGTTATCTCGGCTGATTCGCGCCAGGTGTATAAAGGGCTTGATATAGGCACGGGAAAAATCACAAAAAAGGAAATGAAGGGGGTGAAGCATCACCTGCTTGATGTTGCTGATCCGCGCAAAAAATTCACCGCCGCTGACTTCGTCCGTGTTGCAAATATGACGGCCGCTCAAATTGTAACACGAAGCAAACCCGCCTCTTCGACGGGCAAG
>CAZHJF010000008.1:8383-11434 GCA_964532885.1 uncultured Candidatus Saccharibacteria bacterium | reverse complement strand
TATGAAAGGTTTTATTTGGTATGATTTAACCTATGCGACAAACACAACTTTTTACTAAGACACGGCGCGAGGCGCCGAGTGATGAGACGAGCAAAAATGCCCAGTTACTTATAAGAGCCGGGTATATAAATAAAGAGATGGCAGGGGTCTATGACTATTTACCGCTCGGGCTTTTGGTACTCAAAAAAATTGAAAACATTATTCGTGAAGAAATGAATGCTCTTGATGCTCAAGAAGTTCTTATGAGTACTTTGCAAAGAAAAGAGCTTTGGGAAAGAACTGATCGTTGGAGTGATGACAATATTGATGTCTGGTTCAAGTCTCAATTAAAAGATGGAAATATTGTTGGTCTTGGTTTTACTCACGAAGAACCAATTTCAAATATGCTGGAGCAATTTGTATCTTCATACAAAAACCTACCTTTCAGCGTCTATCAATTTCAGAATAAATTTCGAAATGAAATTAGATCAAAAAGTGGGATTATGCGCACAAGGGAATTTATAATGAAGGATGCATATACGTTTTGTAAAGATGAAAAAGAGCATCAGGATATTTATAATAAATTTACTGAGGCTTACAAAAATATTTTTAATCGTGTTGGTATTGGAGACAAAACTTATGTGACCTATGCTTCTGGGGGCTCGTTTTCCAAGTTTTCACACGAATTTCAAACGATTACCGAAAGCGGAGAAGACATTATTTATGTTCACAAAGACGATTTTGGTAAAGGTGTAAATATGGACCCTGGTCATGCGGCTATCAATAAGGAGATTTTTACTGAGGATTTAAAAAAAGAATTGGGTCTTGTTGGAGATTTCGAAGAAAAGAAAGCAGTAGAAGTTGGTAATATTTTTACACTTGGAACTAAATTTTCAGATCCTTATCTTGTTTATACAGATGAAAGTGGAAATAAGCATCCTGTGTTTATGGGTTGTTATGGAATTGGTCTAGGTAGACTTATGGGCACCGTGGTGGAAGTATTATCCGACGACAAAGGTATTATTTGGCCGGAAGCGGTGGCGCCTTTTAAATATCATTTGGTGGAGATTGTGTCGAGCAAGCCGGAGGTGAGAGAGATGGCTGAAAAAGTTTACCAAACACTTGGTGTAGAAAACGTGCTTTATGACGATCGAGATTTGCGTGCCGGGGAAAAATTTGCCGACAGCGACCTGCTTGGTATGCCATTTCAGATAGTGGTGAGCGAGAAAACTGTGGCCCAAGACAAGGTAGAACTCAAAGATAGAAAAACAGGCGAGACCAAGCTAGTAGATCCAAATACACTAAAATAAGACGAAATCCTGATTTTGTGCTAAATTTATTGCCATGATTAGGGAAAAAATTGAAAACTGGAAACAGTTAATGCGCAATGATATTGGTATTGATTTGGGTACAGCAAATACCCTGCTTTATATTAGAGGTAAGGGCATTATGATCAATGAGCCATCTGTGGTGGCCGTCAATCAAAAGACTGGCCAAGTCGTTGCGGTTGGCACCGAAGCCAAAAATATGCTCGGTCGCACGCCCCCACACATTGTAGCAGTGCGACCTATTGTTGATGGTGTTATCTCAGATTTTGAAGTGACTGAGGAGATGATCCACTATTTATTGAATCGAGCTCAGAGTATTTCAAAAAGATTTCTTGGTCCAAGAGTAGTCGTTGGTGTGCCTTCAAGTATTACCAACGTGGAAACTCGAGCCGTGCGCGACGCAACTAGAAATTCTGGTGCGAGCGAGGTTTATATTGTAGAAGAGCCAATGGCTGCTGCGATCGGTATGCATTTACCAGTCCATGAGCCTGTTGGCAATATGGTGATTGACATGGGTGGTGGTACAACTGATATCGCAGTTATTTCCCTAAGCGGTGTGGTAAGTTCAAAAAACGTACGCGTGGCTGGTGACAAGCTCAATCAAGACATCATATCCTATATTAGGAGTGAATTTAAAATCATTATTGGAGAAAAAACTTCTGAGGAAATAAAAATAAAAATAGGCGCGCTCTTGTCGGAAGATCAGCCGCTCGAAGTTGCCGCTCGAGGTAGGGATCTCATAACTGGGCTACCAAGAGAAGTCGTCATTACGGACTCTGATGTGCGTGAGGCGATATCTCATTCTGTTGAGCGCTTAGTGGAAGCTACCAAAGAGGTGCTTGAGGTTACCCCACCGGAGATACTTTCAGATATAATGAATCGCGGTATTTATATTTGTGGCGGAGGCGCTTTGATCAAAGGGTTTGCTGAAGTTTTGCAAGAGGAGGTGAAGATGAAGGTTTACGTGGCAGACAATCCGCTAACTTGTGTCGTCCGAGGAACTGGTATAATTTTGGAGAAATTTGAAGAATTTAAAGATATCTTAATTAGTGACGAGAATGATGTACATCCAAAAATCCAACGTTAATCGAACCTCAAACAAAAGAAAAATATTTTATATTTCTATAGGATTTATTTTGGTAGGTTTTTTTTCAACTACTCTATTTTTTTCAAATTTTTCCAGGGCCATAACAATTCCTATATTCAAAAGTGGTGAATTTTATTCTGACCTAGTATATTTTATTAGTCTTTTTTCAAAAAATAGAGCTGATCTAGCCCAAAAAGTGCTTGAGTTGGAGCAAAAAATTTCTGATCAAAAATTACAGGATAATGAATTATTATCTTTAAAATTTGAAAATGAGAGATTGAGGCAGGAACTAAATATGAAGCCCAAAGAGGCATTTATTTCTGGCGCTGTGATTGCTAGGTCACCGCAATTGCCGCAGGATACACTGCTTATAAATCTTGGTATAAATGACGGTGTAGAAGTGGGGGACATAGTCTTTGCTTCTGATAGGTCGATCTTGGGTAAAATATCAAAAGTTGTGAGTGAAAGCTCGGCTGTTCTTCTCAACTCGTCTTCGTTGGTGAGTTTAGATGGGTTTGTTTCTCGGACTGGTGAAATAATCAAAATCAGTGGTTCTGGTGGCAATAGTATGCAGAGCGAAGTCACACTAAACTTTGATATTGTAGTTGGTGATGCGATTATGTATTCATTTGTTTCAGATAATGTTGTGGCTGTAGT
>CAZHJF010000008.1:0-8283 GCA_964532885.1 uncultured Candidatus Saccharibacteria bacterium | reverse complement strand
TTTGACTCAGTTTATTATTTTTCACCCAATCCTTGGTTCTCGCATAATTTATTATTTATTTCGTTGGTTATATTAATTGTTATAATGTTTTTAGGTCGTGACATTAATTGGAAACGGTGGCTATAACATGTTTGAAATTATACAAAAAATAATAAGAGGATTTCGCAGGAGAAATTATAAGGACATGGCACCTGAGGATATCTTTATGGATTCAAAAAATCTGCCAGCATTTGATGTTTATCAACTTGAAGGTAGATTGGAAAAACCAATTAGCAATAATGTTTTTTTAATTTTTTCAGCTATTTGTATTTTGTTGTGTTTGGTTTTTATTGGCAAGTTGTGGTCATTGCAGATTACTCATGGTTTGGAATACAAGGAGAGGAGCGAGAATAACATGTTGAGAGAAAGTGTGATTGTTGCTCCTAGAGGTGGAGTGTTTTCACGCAATGGTAAGCCTCTAATTTGGAATGAAATATCAACTACAAGTGATGCGTTTCCTCTTCGTCGCTATGTTCAAGTTGCTGGATTTGGTAATTTACTTGGATTTATAAAATATCCCGCTAGAGATAGTAAGGGGTTTTATTATGAAGAAGAATTCACACCAAAGGATGGAGCTGAATTATATTTTAATGAAATATTAGCCGGTAGAAACGGAATGCGATTGACTGAAGTTTCAGTTAATAATGAAATAATTTCAGAAAATATAGTCGAACCGCCGTTGGTCGGATCGGATCTTGTTTTGTCGATCGATTTTGGTGTACAAAAAGATTTGTATGAAAATATAAAAAACCTTGCTCTAGATGTTAATTTTAAAGGTGGGAGCGGTATAGTTATGGATCTAGAAAATGGACAGTTACTTGCGATGACAACTTATCCTGAATATGATCCGAACGTTTTGACTCAGGGTGAAAACACATATGCAATCAATGAATATTTGAAAAATCCACAAAACCCTTTTCTCAATAGAGCTATCTCGGGTCTCTATACTCCCGGTTCTATTGTTAAACCTTTTTTAGCTTTTGGTGCTTTGGAGGAGAATATAATTAATCCATATAAGGAGATTGTGAGTACTGGGAAGTTGGTTGTACCAAACCCATACAACCCGGACAATCCTACAATTTTCAAAGATTGGAAAGCTCACGGAGCGGTAGATATGAGACATGCGATTGCTGTTTCTAGTGATGTTTATTTTTACCAAATTGGCGGCGGCTTTGGTGATCAAAAAGGACTAGGCGTGGCAAAGATAAAAATGTATCTTGAAAAATTTGGTTTTACAAAAAAAACAGGTTTGGATAACTCAAAGGAAGAAACTGGTATAATACCTGATCCAGCTTGGAAGGCAAAAGTGTTCCCCGATGATCCTTGGCGAATTGGAGATACATACAACACTTCAATTGGTCAATATGGAATGAAGATTACGCCTATCCAAGCTGTGAAGGCAACTGCCATCCTCGCAAACGGAGGATATTTGGTTGAGCCAACTTTAGAATTTTTGGGTACAACAACAAAAAAATTTGGTGCCAAAATCGAGGGCAAAGCGGAAAATATCAAAGTTGCCGTTGAGGGTATGAGACTCAGCGTGACGGAGGGGACCGCTAAAGGACTGAGTAACCCAAATGTAAATATTGCAGCAAAAACTGGTACGGCTGAGCTCGGTGCCAGGAAAGAGTTTGTCAATTCGTGGGTGATTGGTTTTTGGCCTTACGAAAATCCAAAGTATGCTTTTGCGGTCGTGATGGAGCGAGGGCCAGTCAAAAATTTGGTCGGTGCAACGAGTGTGATGCGCAAAACGATTGATTGGATGGCAGTGAATACGCCGGAGTATTTTAAATAACTCACCCCCAACCCCTCTCTTAATTTAAGAGAGGGGAGGAAGAGAAAAATAATGAAAATAATAATTAACAACATAGCTACAGAATACGAAGACGTTGGGCAGGGGCCGCTTGTTTTGATGTTGCATGGTTGGGGCAATGATTTGCACTCATTTGATGAAATTGCCAGAAGGTTAGCGTCAAATTATCGAATAATCAGACTCGATTTGCCAGGCTTCGGACAGACCGAAACACCCCGGAGTTGGAATCTGGATAATTATATAGATTTTGTGCAAAGTTTTTTGCAAAAATTAAATTTGCAGCCTGAGATTTTGCTTGGGCATTCATTTGGTGGTCGGATAATTATAAAAGCTGTAGCCAAGGGCAAACTTAGTGCTCAAAAGATAGTTTTGATTTCGCCGGCTGGAGTCTCGGTCTTCAGCGGTCGACGCAAATTTTTCAAAATACTGGCCAAGATTGGTTCTGGGCTCGCGAGTATTCCGCCATTTATATTTTGGCGAAGAAAAATCAAAAATGTTTTTTACAAAGCGATTGGCAGCGACTATCATACTGTGGGCCACTTGAAGGAGATATTTGCCGGCGTGACAGGCGAAGACTTGACTCCTTTTGCTCGCGAAATAAAACCAAAGACCTTGCTCGTTTGGGGTAGGCAAGACCAGGTAACTCCGCTTCGTGATGGTGAATTACTCCACTCGCTTATAAAAGATTCCAAACTCCAAATCATTGAGGACGCAGGGCACTTTGCACATATCGAAAAGCCAAGTGAGGTGGAAAAGGTTATTATGGATTTTATAAAATGAAAAGATTTTTATCGCGCTACAACCTCAAATATGTTCGCTCGCTCGTCTACATGCTTCAATCGAGCGAATACAATATCAAAGAATTTTTTGTTTGGCATCGAAAGGTCAAAGACTTTAGAAATGTTGAGCAAAGAAAAAGTTTGGTCAAGACTTTGAAGGCGCGAGCATTGCTTGGCTCGGTGGCTTTTTCTGTCGCTTTTGTCCTCGCTCTGGTTATCGTGCGTTTTAGTTGGTTAGCTTTAGCCGTATATGTCATCATTTGGCCATACTTGGTTTTGTATTCCGTTGTCTTTTGGAATTTTGTTTTTTCGCAGATTCAAAAACCAATCGAGAAGCGAATAATCAATAGGACCAAAACGAAATTAGCTCTCCACAAAGCGGTCAAGATCGGCATTGCTGGCAGTTTTGGCAAAACAACAATGAAAGAAATGCTCAAGTCCGTCTTGGCGCAAAGTTTCAAAACTCGCGCTACACCAGACAACAAAAACACACCTCTGGGTATTGCTCGTTTTGTCGATAGTTTGGAAGGCGACGAAGAGATTTTGATTTTTGAAATGGGCGAATATTATCCGGGTGATATAAAAAAGCTTTGCGATTTGGTAGAACCAAACTTTGGGATTATAACCGGCGTAAACGAAGCTCATCTCGAGAAGTTCAAAACAATTGAAGTAGTGTGCGACACTATTTTTGAGCTGGCCGATTTTCTAAAGAAAAAAGAAAATTCTAAATTGTACATCAATACAGAAAGTCGTGCGGCCAAAGAAAGAACCTCGAGGTATGATGCTCTGCTGTACGGCGATTTTGGTGTAGAGAGCAAGGAAGGTAACTTTCATATTGAAGGCGCGGAAACCAGTTTGGCGGGCACGAGTTTTGTCCTCAAAAACAATAGGGGCGACGGTGTTGTTGTAAATTCTAAACTGCTGGGCTTGCACCAGGTTGGTCCGCTTTCGGCTGTGGCTCATATCGGAAAGTCGCTTGGTATGAAAACCGAAGAGATTGAGCTCGGCCTCAAAGAAACCAAAGCTTTTGAACACCGACTTGAACCCAAGATGGAAAATGGTGGCGTGACGATTATCGACGATAGCTACAACGGCAATCCGGATGGCGCGCGAGTCGCGATAGAATTTTTGGCACAAATAAAAAACAAAAGGCGGTTTTATGTTACTCCGGGATTGGTAGAGATGGGGGCAAAGACCGAAGCGGTGCACAAAGAAATCGGCCGACTGCTCACTAAAGCGGGGATTGAGAAGGTGGTCTTGGTCCGCAATTCGGTCACACCTTTGATCGAGGCTGGTTTGAAAGAGAACAATTTTGCGGGCGAAATAATTTGGTTTGAAAGCGCACAAGATTGTTTTGACTCACTACCACGCCTCACAATCTCCAACGACCTCCTCCTCTACCAAAACGACTGGCCCGACAATTATCAATAACTCATCCCCTCTCGCCAGGAGGCGAGTAGACCCTTCTCTTATAATCAAGAGAAGGGTGGCCCACCCCTAACCCCTCCCAAAGGGAGGGGAATCAAAACCCGCTTACTAATTAAGATCTTTACAAAATTACGAGATTTGTGCGACCGCACGAAAGTCGTAAAAACTCGAACGAAGAAGTGAGTTATGAATAACTGTATAAAAAACAAGGCCGCCTCACGAGACGGCCTTGGGTTGGGGGCGGTGTCATGGGCGGCTTTAGTTTGTTAGTGTTGAAACTCGGTAAGTACAATCCTCGGATTGGACAGATCCGCTTTTCCGAGGAGAATGCAACTGGACAGAATGTCTGAAAGCCAGACACCCTTTCCTTCCTTGCCGTGCCCCACGTTGATGTTGTTGGTGGGGATGGTTGCTCCAACTGGATATCTAATCAGGGCGATGACCTCGCGGGCTTTGTGAGCGCTTTCAGCCACGACTACGTGGCCTCGGCTATGGTCTTTTTCTGCTTTTTGATTCCGGCTACGAATAACAAAAATGAAATGTTGCATGTGGCCCTTTCTTAAAAATTTATAACAAATACATAATAATTGTCAAGTGTGTCGGAAAATCTGAAGTGGGGTAGAATATACTCATGAAAAAGACCATTGGGGTGGTGTTTGGGGGCAGGAGTGTAGAGCATGATGTCTCTATTATTACCGCGCATAATCCGATTATTGATTCTCTGCTCGCTACCAAAAAATACGAAGTCGTGCCGATTTATATTGGCAAAGACGGCAGTTGGTACTCGGATCCAAAAATGAATGACATTAGCTTCTTCCGAACAGATTTGGAAGGAAAGCTCCAAGGCTTGAAAAAGTTGGAACTCAATTTGAACAATGGTTTTGAAATTAGCATACCATCCACTTTTGGCAGTAAGAAAATAAAAATTGATTTAGTTTTCCCGGCTATGCATGGCACTAACGGTGAAGATGGCAGTTTGATGGGTCTTTTGCGTATGGCCAATGTAGCCTTTGTTGGTTGCGACATATTTGCATCGAGCGTGGCGATGGACAAAACTTTGACCAAGCAAGTTTTTCGAGCGGAAAATTTGCCAACTGTCCGAGATGTTTGGTTTATGAAAAGTGATTTTGAAGTAAGCAAGCAAAAGTATTTGGCGGAAATACGTAATCTCAGATATCCACTTTTCGTCAAGCCAGTGCATTTGGGCTCGAGCATTGGTATCACCAAAGCCAAGACAGAAACAGAACTCCTAAATGCAATTGAAGTCGCTTTTCATTACGATGATAAGGTTTTGGTTGAAGAAGGTGTGCAAAATTTGATTGAGGTTACCTTGCCAATTATGGGCAATGAAGAGCCTGTAGTCGCCGGCGTAGAAAGACCTTTGAACAAAGGTGAGTTTTTTGACTATACCGAAAAGTATATGAAAGGGGGCAAAAAGACCGGAGGTGTGAATAGTGAATACAGCGAGATTCCGGCCAATATCGGCGAAGAGCTGACAGAAAAGGTTAGGGAACTTGGCAAGGCCGTTTACAAAGTTTTGGGTTGCTCAGGTATTGCCCGAGTGGACTTTTTGATTGATGGCGAAACAAGACAAATTTATGTAAATGAAGTCAACACCTTGCCCGGTAGCCTCTATCAGCACAACTGGAAAAAGATGGGTGTTTCGAATGTTGAATTGGTGGAAAAACTCATTTGTTATGCCGAAGAGAAGCATGACAATAATGTCAAAACAGAGTTTGTTTTTTCATCTGGTATCTTAAACCAGTATGGCGGTAAAAAGGGCTAACTATATAGTTAGGATAAAGTTATATACAAGAAATTGTTGACATTTTATGTTTATCGCATACAATAGTCGTTCAATACTAATATAAAAAAATGAACGAGAAAGAATATTTAACTAAAGAAAAACACGCAGAATTATCCAAAGAGTTGGATTATTTGAGAACTGAGAGACGCAAAGAGATAGCTGAAAAGCTTGAGTATGCCAAGTCTCTCGGCGATTTATCTGAAAATGCTGAGTATCATGAAGCTCGCGATATGCAGGCTATGGCGGAAGATCGTATTGCCAAATTGGAACAGATTATGAAAAGTGCGGTTATTGTATCCAGCAAATCGACTGATGCGGTCGGTGTCGGCTCTGTCGTCACTGTCGTAAGAGAAGGACATAAGGATGAAAAGGATTATACGATTACCGGACCAGAAGAAGCTGATCTCTCTCAAGGTAAAATCTCAATGAAGTCTCCTTTTGGTGAGGCAAGTTTGGGCAAGAAAAAAGGTGATAAATTTACTTTCGAAGCGCCTTCTGGGTCAGTCACATATAAAATAATTGATATCAAGTAAGTTATTTTAAACATCCAATTGTTCTAAAACTGGGGATTGAAAATTGGACTTTTCTTAGAAAATTAGGATAATTAAAATAATTCTGATGTCTTCACTTGAAGAAATAAAAAACGCACGTTTGAAGAAGCTCGAGCATTTGAGGTCTCTTGGTGTTGACCCATACCCGGCTAAAGTACCGAGAGATTTTGCTATTTCTGAATTCAAACAAAACTTCGTGAAGCACGAAAGTTCAGGTAAAGAAGTGTCGCTCGTTGGTCGGATTATGGCTATTCGTGGTCAGGGCGCTATACTTTTTGTGGTGCTTTTTGATGGCACCGACAAGGTGCAGACAGTTTTCAAGAAAGATGAAATGGCCGAAGAGGTGTTCAATCTTTTTGTCGAGACGGCTGACATTGGCGACTTTGTTTCTGTTTCTGGTTTAGCCCAAAAAAGCAAAACTGGTGAAGAAAGTTTGTTCGTCAAAAACTGGGTTATGGCGACTAAGTCTCTCTTGCCTCTGCCCGAAAAGTGGGCCGGGCTTGTGGACGATGATACCCGTTACCGCAAGCGCTATTTGGATTTGCTGGTCAATAATGAGACACGCGATCTTTTGATCAAAAAATCCAAATTTTGGGATGTAACCAGAAATTTTCTTAAACACAATGGATTTTTGGAAGTGGAAACGCCAACTTTGGAAGTTACGACTGGTGGCGCCGAAGCTCGACCTTTCAAGACTCACCACAACGATTTTGATATTGATTTGTTTTTGCGTATTTCGGTTGGCGAATTGTGGCAAAAACGCTTGATGGCGGCTGGTTTTCCAAAAACTTTTGAAATTGGTCGGGTCTACAGAAACGAAGGTTCTAGCCCAGAGCATTTGCAAGAATTTACCAATGTTGAGTTTTATTGGAGCTTTGCTGATTATCGAGACGGGATGAATTTGGTCAAAGAGCTTTATATTTTGATAGCCAAAGAAGTCTTTGGCAAAACCGAATTTGAATACAAAGGCCACAAATTTGATTTGAGCACGGAGTGGCAAGAAATTGATTACGTGCAAGAAATAAAAAAGCAAACCGGAGTCGATATAAATCTGGCTGATGAGGCAGAAATAAAAGAAAAGCTCAAAGAGCTTGGTGTAAAGTGGGAAGGTGATAATAAAGAGAGGTTGACTGATACACTTTGGAAATATTGTCGCAAAAATATTTCTGGTCCGGCATTCCTAGTCAATCATCCTAGTTTAGTTGCTCCTCTTGCTAAAAAAATGACTTCTTCTGATTTTGAAAATAACCCCCTTAATCCCCCTCCGCCCGGCCAAGCCGTTCGGACGGGTTACATTAAGGGGGAGACCGAAAAGGATGCAAATTCTGAAATGACGAAAGTGCAAATGTTCCAACCGATTATAGCTGGTAGTGAGGTTGGTAGAGGTTATTCGGAGCTCAATGACGCAATAGATCAGAAAGAAAGATTTGACGCACAGAAGAAGTTGCTGGAAGCGGGGGACGAAGAGGCAATGATGTCTGATTACGAATTTGTTGAAATGCTCGAGCATGGTATGCCCCCAACCTGCGGCTTCGGATTTGGCGAGCGCCTCTTTGCGATACTGGCCGATAAGCCCTTGCGTGAGCTCCAAACCTTTCCTTTGATGCGGCCAAAAATTTAATATAAAAGGTTAGGCCACCGGCGAGTCATCGTCGGTGGCCTGTTAATGTTAGCGGGAGCGCCTTTTTCGTGCCCGGCTCATCAGCCAGACAAGTAGGGCTGCCGCCAGAATCCAGCCGATAAAAGGAATCTCTGGCATGGTCAAATTATACACGAAACAATAAAAAAGTCAAGTCTAATCGACTCTATCCCCAGTTATGCACCTAAAGTGGTGGACGGGTAGTTCTTAGTGGTATAAAATGGTAT
>CAZHJF010000007.1:0-12718 GCA_964532885.1 uncultured Candidatus Saccharibacteria bacterium | reverse complement strand
CGAGCATTTTTGGGGACATCAGGTGTGGGATAAGAACCATATCATTATTGGGACGGGTCAACTCGGTCCGTACCAGTTCTATGGTGCCGGAGAATGGTTTGCCGGAACCGCAGAACCATGCCCAATTTTCTCTCCAGATAATAAAGAGGAATGGAGGACAAAAAGGTTTTGACCTTATGCGGTCACGATCACTTAGACTGAAATCTGTTGTTTGCCCGCTGACGTTGAAGAGCGTCGGCGGGTTTTTGTTTACCAATACGACAAATTTGACGGTCGTCAAATTTGTCGCAAGGAGGTTTTATGATTGAGTGATTAGTTGCCCCGGACTTTGAGGCGGGTGGAGCGGTTTTTGTCGAGCTTGGGGAGTTTGATGATAAGGAGGCCGTGCTTTTCGATTGCTTCGGCGCTGTCGACATCGATTTCTTGAGGTAAGACAATGGTGCGGGAAAAGGTGCCCCAATAGAGCTCACGGTGGAAGTAGTCGTCGTCAGCGACGGTGCGCTCGTTTTCGCGCTTACCTTTGACTGTGACCATATCGCGCGAAATAGAAACATCGAGGTCTTCGGGCTTTACACCAGCTACCATGGTTTTGATGATGATTTCGTTTTGATTTTGGAAAACATCGACGGAGAGTTCACCTTCTTCAGGTTCAGACATCCAACTTGCGTCCCTAGTACTTTCTTCGATTTGCAAATCTACCTCATCAGGGATCGCAATTGAGCCGGTTATTCGTTCAAAAAAAGATCTTTTATCACGCATGATATATAAATTAGGAACGGACGGTTTTAATTTTTTCTATAAGTACTATAAGTATTGTGGTGAGAATCCAGATGCCAGAAAATATAAAAAATATCTTGTCCGCTCTACCAATTATAAGTAAGTTGAAGATAGTGTGCAAGGCGATGGCGAGTGCGATACCTGTGTATAAGAAGAGATTACGAACTGTGTGGGATTTATAAAATGCTAGTCCGTACATTATGCCTATCGTAGCTGAAGAGGCGGTGTGCAAAAGCGTTGCTCCGAGAAAACGCATATTTCCGGTGATAATACTTTGAATAAAAAGTTGGGCATCAACTAGATTCCACAAAAACATAGCATTTTCTATAGCTGAAAATCCCAAGGCGCCGGTAATCATGTATATGACCGCATCGAGTGGCTCGTCCATTTCTTTGTTTCTAAATGCCACCAGATAAACAAAAATAAATTTGAGAAGTTCTTCTGTAGCCGCCCAAAGCAAAACAGTCAAAGTGCCAGCATTTTCTGTGATATTTGTAAAAATAAAACGTTCAATTGGCAAAACTACAAATACTGAAGCAACTCCAGCGAGAAAAGCCACAGCGATCCGACTTTTTGGTTCGGGGTGCAACTTATCTTCTTTGAGCCAAAACCACAACCAAAACAATGCGGGTAGTGTACCGCCAAGCAAAGAAAGAACGATCGTAAACGAATTACTCATCTATACAAATATTATAGCAAATTGGTGGGCCACTTTTCTACTATCAGCATATTTTTGCGATTTGGTAATAGACTCCAGATTTTTTCGGTAATAAAAGGCATAAATGGGTGCAAGATTTTCAATTGATTTTCGAGTAGGTAGAAAAGAATGAAGCGAGCAGAATCAGCATCTTGCCCTGTTTTGATGCGCTCCTTGGTTTCCTCAATGATTTTGTCGGCAAAGGTGTGCCAAAAGTAATGATAAGCTTTTTCGCCGGCCAAATAAAAGCGATAATTTTCCATATCTGATGTCAGATCTTTGAGGAAAGACTCGAAATCTTCAAGAATTTTTCTGTCTGTCTCGATCAGTTGGTCAATATTGGCGATTGGCTGTCCTTCGGTCTGTTCCAAGACAAAGCGCGAAGCGTTCCAAATCTTGTTGGCAAAATGCTTGTAGGCTTTAAATTTATCCTCAGAAACTTTACTGTCATTACCTGGCCCGGTGCCAACAATCATAGACATGCGCACAGCGTCAGAACCATATTTTTCTACTGTCTCTACTGGATCGATATTGTTGCCAAGTGATTTGCTAAGTTTTCTGCCTTGGTTGTCGCGCACTAATCCATGCAGATAAACAGTCTTGAAAGGGATTTGTCCTAATAGGTAGGTAGACATTAAAACCATCCTAGCCACCCAGAAAAAAAGTATGTCATAACCTGTTTCTAGTACTGTTGTCGGGTGATAATTTTTTAGATCCTCCGTCTTTTCAGGCCAGCCCAGAGTTGAGAATGTCCATAGTCCCGATGAGAACCATGTGTCTAGTGTGTCTTCGTCTTGGATCCAGCCGTCTTCGCTCGGGGCTTGAATGTCAGAAAAAATTGCATCATCCTTATACCAAACGGGTATTTGATGGCCATACCAAATTTGTCTACTGATACACCAATCTCTCAAATTATTTATCCAGTTTACATAAACCTTTTCAAACCTGTCAGGTAGGATATTAATATTTTGATTTTCTACTACAGACAACATAAGTTTCTTTAGAGTAACTGGTTCACCCTTTTTTATGTTTTGTATTTGGTCGTGCGGGTAAGAAAATTCTTTATTTACATTTATGAACCACTGAAGCTTGGGTAATGGTTCAATAACTCCTCCTGTGCGTTCAGCCGTAGAAATATTTTGAGAAATCTCTTCCTCTTTTATTATAAGCTTTTGTTCGTGCAACCACTTAGCTACAATATCCCTAGCCTCAATCGCTTTTTTACCAGACAAGACAGGGGATGCAACTGACATTTTTGCGTACTCATTGATTATCGGTTTGAGGGGCAGGTTGTGTCTTTGTGATATTTCCCAGTCGATTTGACTGTGGGCCGGGGTAACACCCAAGGCGCCAGTGCCGAATTCTGGATCAACAGAAGAATCAGCAATGATTTTTATAGAAAGTTTTTCTCCTATAAAATTTGGAATCTCGAATGTTTGACCCACATATTGTTGATAGCGTTGATCGTCTGGGTGCACCGCTACAGCTGTATCACCAACTTTCGTTTCTGGTCTGGTGGTAGAAATCGCGATAGGGAAATCGTGCGAATATTTGAAAGTATATAAAACTGCCTTTCTCTCCTCGTACACAATTTCATCGTCAGAGATTGTGGTTTGACCTTTTGGATCCCAATTTACTACTCTGTATCCTCTGTAAACAATTCCATCATCGTACATTTTTTTGAAAGCAGTGTTTACTGCTAAATTTCTTTTATTATCCAGAGTAAAGGCTTCTCTTGACCAATCAAGTGAACATCCAATTTTTTTCATCTGTTTGACGATCGTATCGTGACTCTCAATGGCAAATTTTTCTATTCGATTTAATAGTTCTGTTCTACCCAATTCGTGTCGGTTTTTTCCTTCTTCTTTTTGAATAATCTTCTCTACTTTTGACTGAGTTGCAATAGCAGCGTGGTCTGTGCCAGGTATCCACAAAGTCTTTTTGCCGAGCATTCGGTTATATCGAACCATTATGTCTTCAATGACTAGCATAAAGGCGCTACCCATGTGTAGGGTTCCGGTTACATTTGGAGGAGGGAGAACTATGGAGAAGTGATCTGCTGTTTTTGATGTAATGCCTTTTTTAATGCAAACGTCTGGATTGAAATATCCGCTCTCTTCCCACGTCTTATATATAGAGCTTTCGGTGGATTCTGGATTGTAAGGCTTCTTTAATTCATCGTTCATATAACAATAGTATATTAAATTTTGGCTTTTTCCAATTTCCTCAGGGTACTTGGTCGAAGCTTAGGTCTTATGCTTTTAGCTGAGTTTTACGTAAAAGACAAAATTTTGGGCTATTTGGCTAGATTCTTGTCTTTTATTAAATTCACATTGTATGTATGGAATATTTGTGTCTTATAAAAGACTTTCTGTCTTTTATAAAGGACAAAAAGTATTGCCGATATAGCTATTTTTCTATTATATGTTTATAAATAAGGCTAATTGACGTTTCAGGTATATATAGCGCCTCTTTACAAATTCAGATAAATATTATAATATACTCACATTAACAAATTATTAGTATCCCTGTATTTAGCAGGAAAAAATCATCATGAAAAAATTTATAAAAAACACAAGTATTTCTCTCCTCGCAATTTCGTTTGCGTTTTCGCCGCTATACGCTTTTGCAGAAGGAACAGAACAGTCGGAACAAACCGAAGGTCTTTCGGTGCAACAGACACAGGTTGCAATACCGCCTGTTTGTGATCCAAATTTGAATCTTGTGAAGAATGGTGGTTTTGAAGATGTGTCCGTGACTCATCAAGATAAGTGGCAAATTTTCCCTTGGGGTACTGCCAGTCTTGGTTGGGAGTCAACCGCGACAAAATATGGACTCGAAATCCAAGCTGGCCTAAAGGCAGATGATGTATTGCCTTGGGCACCTTTTGAGGGCAATCAATATGCTGAGATTGATGGTGGTCTAGATGTGCCAGTCATGAATAAATTTGCAACAGTTGTTGGTACAAAATACAAAATCTCTTTCGCTTACTCTCCACGACCACAGCAAACAATCGCTGATAATACCATTTCGCTCTATTGGAATGGTTCTTTGGTTGCAGATGTTTCTGATGATTCAAATAACATGAATACTGTTTGGACAACCAAACAGTACGAATTTGTTGCAACTACAAGCGACACTATTCTTTCTTTTGTCGATAAGGGTGCAGACAACAATCCTTCTGGTTATGGGATGTTTATTGATTCGGTTAGTGTAAAATGTGTGGCTGAAAATAACGGTGGACCAGTTGTACCTCCAGCCAACACCCCTCCAGTCTTGACTTTGATTGGCGAGAATCCAATGACTATAGTTGTGAACACTCCTTTTGTTGATCCGGGCGCCACATCGACCGACGCTGAAGATGGCGACCTAACTTCTCAAATTCAAAAATCTGGTACCGTCAATGCTTCAAGTACTGGCTCTTATACAATCTCTTACACAGTTGCTGATTCTAAGGGTTCTTCTGTGACTGTAAACAGAGTTGTAAATGTCGTGCCAAAGACTATTACCCACTCCTGTATGTTGCCGTCTGTTTTGGGTGATACGACTGTTGAATCAGTCATGCCTGGGCCAGGATCAATGTCTTTGCAAGATGTAATTACCGCCAAGGGTTATGGTCTCAATGTGATCAATGATCAGAAGCAGTTCCAAGTTTGGAATACTGGTGCCGGCACTGCTTCGATTACCGTTGAATATATACATCGAGACGCTGTACTTGATGCGGCTTTTGGATATAGCACGAGCTCAATCCCAGGCAGCTTTGTACCAGTCTTTAGAAACGGACCGGCTACTGATTACCCAACTGCACCACTCAAAAATGTTGGTGATACGACTGTTTTCAACCTACCAACCAATTCTGAAATATCTTTTGGTATAAATGTTGGTAGTGGTATCAATTACAGCACCAAAAATTCAAATAATTCTTCAAGTGAAGATCATGTAGTGGTTTATGAAATAGATAACAATGTCTATCTTGTAGCTTTCGAAGATCTGTCATTGTCTACAGGCGACAAAGATTATAACGATCTTGTAGTCAAGATTACTCTCAATAGTTGCGATACCCAGCTCGGTGGTCAATGTCCTTTATCGATTGATAACTTTGTAGAAAAAAACCTTCTTACTTACAAAACACATTCAAGTTCAAATCTTTCAATGTTTACTCCAACGAGTGGTATAGGTGGTGAACTTGATTTGTCCCTTACCGTAGCTGTTGGCAATAACTCTGTTGTTGATACAAATAGTATTAACAATATGCTCTCGATGTCTAACGACTCTTTGACCAAGAGCACTCTCAAGGTTGTTTGGGATGGCAATGATAACAATGCTCAAAATATAAATTACACAGGTTTAAATGGTTTTGATCTAACTCAAGGTAACAGAGTTGATCGAATCGAGTTTGTTTATAGGTCAGACTTTGTGGACAATGCCAAAGTGCCAGTGACCTTTACAGTTTATTCTGGGGCAAACAACGCTTCCAAAGCAACGATTGACCTTTATGGGGCAAACGGCGTAGATGTTAAAGGACATGTCCTTTTGTCTAGCCTCATTCCATTTATTGGCTCTGGTGCAAACCTAAATAATATTGGTGCAATTGAAATGACAATTGATGCCACATCGAGAACTGGTCATGACTTTAGTATTGGCAAAATCACTTTGCCTTGCTCGGGAGTCGTTGTAAACACCCCTCCAACCATCACTCTTGTTGGTGCCAATCCAATCGAAATATTCGTCAATACGTTGTTTGTTGATCCAGGTGCTACAGCAAACGATGCTGAAGACGGCAATCTTACTTCTGCTATCGTCAAGACGGGTACAGTGAACGCTTCGACTACCGGCACCTACACCCTTACTTACACCGTGACCGACTCGGGCGGACTTAGTGCTTCAACTACAAGAACAGTCATCGTCAAACCTCAAGGTGGTGGACCACTTCTACCTTCAGTCAATTTGACTGGCAATCCTTCAACTATCACCGTTGGTGCCACAACCACTCTTTCTTGGACTTCAAACAATACAACTTCTTGTAGCGCCGCTTGGACTAGCGCTTCCTCAACTTCTGGCAGTGCCATACTTTCTCCAGCTACAACCACAACCTACTCAATCACCTGTACTGGTGCAGGCGGCAATGCTACTTCGACAACGACAATAATCGTAAATCCTGTTAACAATCCTGATCCAAAGCCAACTGTGACTTTGACTGCCAATCCTTCGACTATAAACACCGGTGGCTCATCAACACTTTCTTGGGGCTCAACTAATGCAACTTCTTGTAGCGCCGCGTGGACTACCGCTACTTCAACTTCGGGCACAGCTCTCGTAACTCCAGGCGCTACAACTGACTACAGTATTTCTTGTACTGGCGTTGGTGGTAGCGCAAGCGCTACAACTACTGTTACAGCAAACACTGGCGGTGGTGGAGGTGGTGGCGGAGGCGGCTCGTCGCTTAGTGGCGGTCGTAGACACCCGATTCCTCAAGGCGAAATCCTTGGTGCTGCAACCTGCTCATACCTCAAAGATTATTTGAAGATTGATTGGAAAAATGATCCAATAGAAGTCTTCAAGTTGCAACTTTTCCTAAAGAATTTTGAAGGTTTCAGTTCTCTTCCGGTAACTGGCAAGTTTGATCAAGTTACATTTGATGCAGTTTCAACTTTCCAAAACCGATACAAAGCTGACATCCTTACTCCATGGGGACACACTGCCCCAACTGGGTTTGTCTACATCTTGACCAAGAAAAAAGTTAATGAAATTTATTGTCAGATGCCTTTCCCAGTGACAGAAGCTCAGCAACAGGAGATCGACGCCTTCAGAGCATTCCTTGCTTCGGTTGGTGGTGATCAGGGTGGTAACTATCGATATACTCCCGTCTCTTCAGTTTCTGTCGGTGCTAGCGATTTGAGCAAAGCGGTGATTATTGATCTAAATAACACCGCCACCTCATCGGTGGCAAAGGAAAAAGTTTTGGACAATAGTGTGTTCGCAAACGCCAAAGGTATAGTGAAGGGGATTTCAATCCGCAATGCCGCTGTTTCTCTCTTTGCTTTTCCGGGTGATACGTCAAACAGGTTAGTTTGTGGGGCGCAACTAATATCAACTCAATGCATCTTGTTGTTCTTGATCCTCTTGGTCTTACTCTACATTGTTTCCATTTTACTTAGTCGATCAAAGACGGGTATAGAAAAAACCAAAAGAAAACTAATGACATTTATTGTAGGGGCACTTATATTCTTTGTCTTAGCGATCTTGCTCTCACTCTTTTGTCTTGCTCTGCCATTGTTTGTAGCTCTAGTGATCGCTCTCTCTTACCTAGTGGGTAGAATGGGTAGTCACAACAGTAACAGCAATGTAATTGCGCCTGTAAAAGTAGAAAAGAAGATTGAAGAAACACCAGCGGAGATTGTCATTGACGAAGAAGATCAAAATCAAATTTAATTAATATCCAGATTTCCATCTGCCTTGAGAGACGTGCCAAGCGGTGCGTCTCTTTTGGTTTGGGTCAGGGAGTTTATGTAAGCGGCGCCAGCTATCATGGTGGCGTTGTCGGTTGAGAGCTCGCGTTCTGGTAAGAGTAACCTAGTATTTGGAAATTGATTTTGAAGGAGGTTTAGACATTGACGAAGATGTTTGTTAGCGACAACCCCGCCGCCCACTATGAGAGTTTTTGGTGTAAATTCTAATAGGGCATTTCGAGTCTTGGAGATCAACGTTTCGATTGCGGCGTCTTCAAATTCTCGAGCGACGGCTAATTTTGTCTGAAAGGACACCCCGCCCTTTGATCCCTCCCCTTGATCAAGGGAGGGAATTCCAAACGGAAGAGGATCAATCGTTGGGGGTGAGGTCAAGTCTCTCAAATAATACAAAACAGCGGTTTTCAAACCAGAAAAAGAAAAATTATAATCTTTAGAATTGATCATCGGTCGAGGAAATTTTTTATTAAATGAGATATCTTTTTCTCTCGCTTCTCCTGCGAGGCGGCTTATTTCTGGTCCACCCGGGTAGGGCAGGCCGAGCATTCTGGCTACCTTGTCAAAAGCTTCACCTACGGCATCGTCTAGTGTTTCGCCTAGTTTGCGCATTGTCCACCAGTTTTCGATGAGCACTAGCTCTGTGTGGCCGCCTGAAACCAAGAGAGCCAAGGCGGGAAATTGTACTTTTAAAGTCGAAGTTTCTCCGGGTTTACCAAAGAGTACCGAAGCGATGTGTCCGATCATATGATTGGTTGGAATCACAGCTTTTCCCCAGCTTTTCCCCAAGTTTTCCGCAAATTTTATACCTGTCCACAAGGCCGGCTCGAGTCCTGGGCCGACAGTTACGGCAATCATATCGACATCTACTTTTGGCAATTTATCAAAAAAATCTTTCCAGGCCTCCTCTGCTTTTTGGGATTCATTGGAAATTGAAAACTCGTCCGCCGATGAGGGGGGATGAAAATTGGAAATTAAATTTGCCTTCCTTAGTGCCTCAATTAGTACTGCGGGCAAATTTCGGATATGTTCGCGTTTGGCGAGAGTGGGGAAGACTCCGCCGTATTCTTTGTGAATATCAATCTGACTTTGCACACTGCTGCCCAAAACTTCAAAGACGGGCGAGTCTATCTCGCCCTCTGCCCGAACGACGCTAATCGCCGTCTCGTCACAACTTGTTTCTATACCCAGGATTATCATAATTTTTTTAACCCCGCCTTCGCTCGTCTTTTGCGGACTGCGTCATGCCGAAGACGAGCTGCTGCGAGGCAAAGGCGGATAGGGTGGGATTTGAACCCACGATGCACTTTCGCGCATGCCGGTTTTCGAAACCGGTGCCTTCAACCACTCAGCCACCTATCCATTACGTAAACCATAGCACTTTTTGCCTTCTTATCAAATTATGTTATATTTTGATAGACTAAATATGGCGCTATCGTCTAGCCTGGTCAGGACACAAGCTTTTCAAGCTTGGTACCCGGGTTCAAATCCCGGTAGCGTCACAAAGTTGAGAGCAAGTTTGACCGCTCGGGAAGGATATTTTTATTATACAATTTAACTATGAATAACTTATATCTTATTGGTGGAGCAGAGAGATCTGGAAAAACTACAATTTTAAATAAATTTATAAAAACAAAGCCTGTTATTGCTATCCAAACCGATGCCATAAGAGATAGTATAGAGAGAGTTTTATTTGATGAAATGGAAATTATAGCTCCAATAGGGTCTATATCATTTTCTGGGGACGTGGTATTTAAGCGTTTAGTAGATAATTTTAAAAGAGAAGATATTACAAAACATTTCTCTAAAAATATTTTGGAAGGTGAATTGGTATGGAGTGCTATAGTTGGTCTAATTAATCATTATGACAATAGACCTGTTGATCTAATTATCGAAGGTGTAGAGGTCACCCCAGAACGTGTTAAAGGTTTAATCACAAAAAATTTTTTAATAAAGCCAGTTTTTGTTGGTTATACCGAAGATACAAGTTTTGATAAAACAATTATTGAATTTGAAAAAGCGGGATTTAACGTTGATGATAAAAAATTTATTAAAGAAAAACATGATGAACACGTAGAAAAAGGAAAAGGTATTGCTATGAATGCCAATAAATATGGATACAAATTTTTCTCATTTGATAATAATAATTTTGAAAGATATTGTAGTAATGTATTGGATTATCTTCTTTCAGAACACTAATCATAGTTTGAGCTCGATTCGGCTTTCTCCTCGCACCGCAACTTTGCCGGCCGTGCTATCCACTACGCCAACGCCTATCTAGAGTTGGAGTAAATTTTTTGTATGATAATATATCGAGTCAAGTTATTATTTCTTATCCGGCAAGCCCCATTGCCAGCGGGGCTTTTCGCCTTTTAGGTAGCAGATGGCGAGAAGTAGAATGATTTATCCAATCCACTCTAAAATTTTATTCAGTATTTCTTCACTATTGTTTTCTAGCATCATCATATGACCGTTACCTGTTATGCCTAAATCCTCAAGTTTGAAGTGGTCTGCGGCAATACCATTTTCAATCAATAAATCCTTAATTTTGTAATCCTCATTAATGTGTACTGGATCTTCCGTTCCGGTTACGATTAAAAATTTTGTCGTTTTCAGCTTATCAAAATCCATAATTTTTAGCTGGCTGTCATTAATATTAAATCTTTCATACATAAGTCGCGGGTGGACTGATTGCAAAGATGCTTCGTATTGTTTTTGACTTTTTTCATCCGCTGGAAAGTTTTTTGTACTATCTTTTTTTAGACGATTGATTAATTGTTGCGATGGTGGTTGCATTTGTGTCATGTCTAAACAAAAATCAAAACCTTTAAATTTAATATTTATTTTATTATCGGATTCGTTAATTGGTTTTGAGCTTTCTTGTATGTTGCCAAGCAATCCTGGTTCAATCGAAATAAGGTGAGAAATTTTTTTAGGTAATTGCTCTACAAGTTTAAAACCAAGTGGACCCGAGAGGGAATGTGTCAATAAGATAATCTTTCCCTCCAATGACGAAATTAAAGATTTATACGCTTCGACATTAAAACTACTATCAATTTTATCAAATTTAACAAATCCAGATCTTCCTGTTCCGGGTATATCAGTGACAAGGACTTTGTATCTTTTACTCAATGTTTCTGCCCAGCCCGCTGCTCCATCTGGTTTAGTCGTGTAGCAAATTCCTGTATGATATCCGCCTGGAATTAGCACAAAGTTTATTTTTTTGTTTCCAAATTCCTCAACATATATTTTGAAAATTTCATCAGAGAAAAAAGTTTTTATAATCATTTTATTTCTTTTTACAATTAAAAATTGTAAATGGTAGTCTCCAACCAAAATCATTTTCTTTTACCCAAACATTCGGTCTTTGTTCCTCTGGAATAGTTTCAATCATTTCAATTATTCTAGGAATGAGTGCATTAAAATTTTGAAGAGCTGTTTCAAAATTTTGCTCATTTTCAAATTTATCTCGGTTTGGTAAATATCTCTTTATAAAATCGTCTTTATTCACAGTCAGCATTTTTTCTGTTTGACTTGGAGATTCAACAACATCGTCAAACACATCCTCTAGCATCTGTTTTGTTTCTTCTTTTGTCTGCCCGTTCATTATCTTGGGAAGTAAAGCATGTATCTCTATCAGTAATTTTTTCTCTGTATCGAATAAAAAAGTTGGGGCCTGGTCTACAAAGACGCCCCCAGGTTTAAGGATTCGTTTGATCTCTTTCAAAACAGTCCTCTCATCATCCAAAGTTGGCTCATAGTGAGTAACACTTCTTGCAATTACAATATCCACACATTCATCATCAAAAGGAATATTCCTGTTATTTGCAGTAAATCTCATCAACTCTTCGTCACTAATTTTCATCAATGGTTCAATTAACCGGTCGCTTACAAATATGTCAATTTTAAAACCTTTATCTTGTAGCCCATCTTTTATTGCAGTTTCTAATTTTGCAGTACCTACGCCAATACCAAGTATTTTTAATGCCTCATTTGTGTCCCTACTTTTAACCACCTCAATAACAGCGTTTACCATTGAGTTTATGACATCTTGGTCGCCAAACCAGGTGTAAGCATCTAAAAGATTTTGACCCTCTGTTGTAGAGTCAAATTTCATGTCTTGTTTTAATCTTTCTTGTTCCACGCTCTATATTGTATGCTCATTTTAACTAAAAAACAAAAATTGGTTGGTGGCAGGAGTACTCTAGTCCTATACCAGAATCCTAGGGGTTGTAGCTTGTAAAAGCTCTAGAGTTTCTTATCCGGCAAGCCCCATTGCCAGCGGGGCTTTTCGCCTTTTAGGTAGCAGACTGTGAGAAGTAGAATGATTGAGATAACCGCCTTGGCCACAAAATATTGAATCTGACTATCACTCGGCTCTACAACCTTTTCGAGCTCAATACCATTCCAAACAACAAAGGCCACAAAAACCAAAATCACCACGACCCCTTGCCACTTGACTGGTGTCCAGCCCCAGCCATAAAGCTTCCGCTTGAACCAATACCCTTCGGGGTTATCTTTCATATTTGTTTGAAATTACTGATAATGTTTTTCTCTAAACAGTTATTATTGGTGAGCTAGAAATATCAATGGAACCCTTATATAAAATATGAGGCGCACCGACAAAAAGAAGTGGTCTTTCGCCTTTGCTAAACTTTTCTTTGTAATAATCTTTTGTCCTTTGAGATAACGTAGAATGTTCAGATAATTTTTCTGGGTCATACTCTACAAAATTTTTAGGATTCATTTTGTCCTCATTCTTCTTCTCTTGATAGAGGTA
>CAZHJF010000006.1:5780-13566 GCA_964532885.1 uncultured Candidatus Saccharibacteria bacterium | reverse complement strand
TTAATAAGTGGTGCGAGGAGCGAGACTCCCCATCCGCGTTGCACTTCTTCGGTAACTACCAATGTGCCGACACCTTGTTCAATAAGGCGCCAGCCGTGATAACCTTCTCCACCGAGCTCTTTGGCACTCCAACCAATACTTTCGAACTCTTGGCACTCAATTACTTTGGAGCGCACGGTAAGATCAAAGGTTTTCCAAGCAAACTCACTCCCCGTTTTTAATTTGTCTGAATTTTGAATAAAAACATTTTTGGAATTTGGATACCACTTTGGCCAATTTTTGGCGTCAATCAAAATTGCCCAAACTTTTTCTTTTGGTGCGTTTATAAAAATGCTGTTGTAGGAGCGGACTCTGAAATCGCTCGGGTCTATATTTTTGGGCCAAACAATATTTTGCATCTGTACAGTTTACAATAAATATAAATAAAAACAGCCCGACGCGACGGTCGGGGCTGCTGTTTGCCACACGTAACAGTGTGGTCTTGGTTAAAGAACTAAGGCATTACGTCTATCGTTTCTGTGCTACTTAGCCAGTGATGGACGCTTTCGGGACCCATGGTGATGATCCCGATTCGAAAGGTAAAGCCCATCCACACCTGAGGAACAACGAACTCGTATGAGTTCTCCCCATTGTGGGAAACGGCGCCCCTCGTGCCGACGAAGACCCCGCACGCACTTTCGCAAATATACTTCTGCGAAAAGTCGATATAGCGAGATCCGTACATCGCACTCTCTAGCACGATGAAGGTGTTGAGACCTTCAACCTTTGGTCCGGAGAGATTCCAGCGGACATTCACCTTTTCGCCAGGGACAAACCATGGCCGATTAGCGGGGGGTTTGTCGAAGCTCATGGTGAGGTTGCTAGTGGCCGGATTTGGGTCGCGTTCGCCAAAGAAGCGAACTTCCCCAATTACGTACCACCCCGCTTTGGAAAACGGGATAGTTAAGCGGACGTACCGACCCTGAGCGTTGATGTTCATAACGCTCCACGTCACTCCGAACTCGGTGTCGGTGACCGGACGAACTCGCGACTGTACAGTCGCGGTTGTCCAATTGATGCCGTTGTTAGAAACTTCAACAGCCTCGAGGGTACTCGGTGCGATGGCACCCCAACCCGTTCGATACGCGATTTCAATCCTACCAACTTTGGTGTTTGGGAGGAACTCGAACAAAGGTTTGGTGTTGCTGCCGGTCGTTGTCGCCATAAAGCCCACACCAGCGTCTGGACCGTGGAGGTTATTCCACCCATAATCAGGGGTTTCCCCGATAAAGGCGTTGTAACCTAAGCCGCGATCGTCCGTCAGCTTAGGAGACCATGTTGAGTCCGGAAGCGACGAGTGCGGTTTCAACCCATATTGGTACTGGTAGCTGATAACTTGTACTGGTGCTGGATTGGAAAACCTCGAGTCGTAGCGAGCGCGATAAGCGAAGCTAAGGGCTCGGGCCGCGACTGGTTCATAAGTCGCCATAGACGACATATGATCCCCAAAGGTCCACATGCACATCCCACGAACATGCGGAGTGGCAGCGGCGATTTGGGCGGCGATCCTTTCAATCGATGCGGGGCGAAATGCGTGCCGCGGGCGATTGGGATTGCCTTGAGCCACTAGGAGGTCGTCCTCGAAAAATTCGGGAACAACCCAAAACTCCGTGCCTGTACTATCAGCACCGGCTCGAGCGTTCAGTAGATACTGCTCGAGCTCTGAAAGTGGCGTGGACCCAGTTTGAGTTCCGACACCAATCCCGTCTTGCAACATGAGCAAGTCGAATGGCGCCAGGCGGAGAATCTCTTGAACGGCATTCCCTATTTCGCCGACAGCCAACCCTCGCATCGTGCCCTGCGACTGCTTCTTAAAGACGGGAGCAGAGGAAGTCACCAGACACTTGCCGGTCTCCCGACAAAGCTGGCGAATGTCTTGGATGAACTGGGAAGCAATAATACTCCCTGGATAATCGCGCCCACTCACGACCTTTTCAGTCCAAGCCCAGTTCACCCATAATTCCTGAGCGAAAGGGGCGCCGACGAGCGACTTGTGACTTCTGTATCGCTGAATGATCTCGCGATACATGGACACGTTGGTCGCGCGGAGATTTACAAATTCCGCGCCAGTTGTCCAATCCCCTCTAGTCTGCAACGAGCCAACATGAATGAACATGTCGCGCTCTGAAGCGAGTTGGAGCCAAAGGCCGAGCAGATCTCGAGCCCCAGACTGTGTCGCGTACTGCGACGGGTAGATGGGGTTCTCGATCGTCCCTGGCGAAGCACCAAGGGTGCCTGCCGAGACGATAAAAACATGCGAAATGCCGTTTCGGCGCATCTCATCGAACTCATCAATCCACTGCCTGAGGGACAGGTTTCGATACCTGTCCAGGAAGGTCGCTCCAACTGGGAGCGTCGTGTTGCCGGTCCGCAACGGGACGGGCACACCACCTTCGGGGACGGCAAGCAGGGACGAGGCCAAAAATAGGCCTAATAATACTTGTTTCAAGGAACCAACCTCGGTGTTTTGCTCTGCTTTTTACAGTCTTGTTAGATCCACATGTATGATCGCCTAGCTAGGCCGATCAAATGGCTACAAACAAGACGACAGAACAAATCGAGCCTACTTTACACTAATAAGTAATTTTGTCAATGCCGCGGTTGCAGTTCTATTATCTGAAGGTAAACACTTGATATTTAAATAGATTATGTTATAATCCCACAAGAGGAGGTGACGCATGTCACTGTTTAAAGAGATTTGCCTCGAAATGGACGAGGCGATTTTAGAAAAGTCACGGCAACTTGCCAGATTTTTCAGGAAGTACACCGGTCTTTCGAATTTCTTCATCGCCCAAATGGGGGCCATTTTGGCCCTTACCCAGGCGATTGTATTGTTTTCTAGCTACTGGCGGATGTCAGTAGTTCAGAAAGTATTTTTGTTGCCATTTATCGCTTTGACGATCTTGTTTTTTATTTCAGAGATTGTCGTACTGCGTTTGGCAGAAAAGAAAAACGAACCTTTCCCGTTTAGGTGGCCAATGAGACTTGCGTGGGCCGGATTTACGCTGGTGGGCGTTATGCTCGTGCTTGATATAGGTCTCTCTGGCAACCTTAAATATAGAGACATAGTTGCCGCTCTGTTTCCTCTGGGCTGTCTCATGGTGTATTGCTTCGGAGCGATTAGAACAGAGCAAACCAGAGATTGAGCAGACTTACTGCCCGCGGGGGTATCCCCGCGGGCAGTTTTACAAAGAGGAATATGTTGCATATAAAAAAAGGCTCGGAGGTGAATTGTGGTAGACAACCCTCGAGCCCAAGTGGTGCAGTAACCTATTGCGGTTTTGAGACTCACCTGCGGAAAAAAATCCGAAAAGACAAGGAGAGTCAAGCTGGGCAAATTATACTCCCAGATTTATATAATTACAACAAATATTACAAAAAAGTCTTGCCTCTTTTTTTCCTATGCTGACTTATGGCAAAGCGATGTGCTTCGCTGTTTGCGAGGAGAATCTCTGATTTGTATTTTTCACCAATCAAGCCGCCCAACACTCCCCTCGCCTTGTGTCGCTCGTCTTTTACTACAGCGACAATGGGTATTTCTATGTTCATTGACTCGAGAATACTCTTTGCAGAGTTGATTTGCATTTCGTTACCATCTACTACTATTAGGTCTGGATACGTCCACTCCTTATGTTTGAATCGTCGAGTCAAAAGCTCTCGCAGAGCTTTGAGGTCGTCTGCTTTGGTTTGGTCTTTGATGTTGAATACTCGGTAGTCACTCTTTTTTATCTCGCCATTTTCTATTGCTATCATGACGCCAAGCATATCTTGACCAGAAGTATGCGCTATATCATAAGCTTCAATTCGAAAATGATTTTTTGCGGTCAAGATATTTTGATCTGTATTTTCACGTTTGAGCAGTGCAATATCGTTTACGTGATTTAGGGCTTCGAACTCGCGTTTTATTTTTGAGGCTTCCTCAAATTCTCTTTTCGCGGCGAGAGTTTTCATTTCTTTTTGCATAACTTTGAGCAGTTGTTTTTTCTTACCTCGAAACAAAAGAACAACATGCTTTATTGTGCGCATATAGTTTTGGGGTGATATTTCGCCTGTGCAGACTCCCGGACAAAGTCCAATTTGTCTATTGAAGCAGGGGCGGGGCAAACCTTTTTGATCTGTTGCTTTGGTGCATTTTTTGTCTCGATATGGAAAGATGCGCCTGATTATTTTGAGCGCTTCTCTAATTTGGGCACCGTGTGGAAACGGCCCAAATATATAGAGTGGCTTCTTGCCCTTGAGCTCAGTCTCAGTTGAAAGGAAGAGTGTGCGTTCGCGCCAGAGGTCGATCGAAGGATATTCCTCGTCTGTGATTACTACAAAGTTAAAACTTTTTTGATCTTTGCCTATCGTGTTGTATTCGGGTTTGAATTTGCGAATCAATTCTGCTTCCAAAAGTAGCGACTCAAGCACGGTCTCGGTCTCAACAAAAGTAATTTTTGACGAGTCCTTGATCATACGCAGAATGATCTCACTTCGTATTTCGGCAATATTTTTGTCTAAGTAGCTTCTGACTCGACTTTTGAGATTGGTCGCTTTGCCTATATAGAGCAAACGTTTTTTATTCCAAAAAAAATAGACACCAGGCTTGTTTGGGAGCTTGTTGAGGTGTTTTGTTAGGTTATATTGTCCTGATTCTGAAGGCATAGATGCAGTTTATTGAATTCTCGACTAGATCGCAAGAGATTTTGATAATTGAACAAATGTTGATATAATCTGAGTAATGTTTAGTTTTTCCAACAAAAAACTTTCTACCGAAAGCTACAAAGGGGTCAGAGATTTTTATCCTGAAGATCAGGCTGTGCAAAATTATATTTTTGGCATAATGCGCAAATCTGCTGAGTCTTGGGGCTATGTTGAATACGGTGCATCGGTTTTGGAGCCGGCTGAATTATACAAATCAAAAAGTAGTGAGGAGATTGTAAACGAGCAAACCTACAATTTTGTCGATCGAGGTGGCCGAGAGGTTTGTCTGCGTCCAGAAATGACTCCGACTGTAGCGCGAATGATTGCTCACAAGCTAACGGAGTTGCCAGCGCCGATTCGCTGGTACTCTATTCCTAATGTTTTTCGTTATGAAAAGCCTCAGCGCGGACGCTTACGCGAACACTTCCAGCTCAACGTCGACCTTTTTGGTGTCAAAGATTTTTTCGCTGATCTTGAGATAGTGAGAGTCGCCGATACGATCATGCAAAATTTTGGTGCCAAACGTGAAGATTATAAAATCCTTATCAACAGTCGATTGTTGCTCGATGACATTTTGGCAAGTTCGGAAATTGACCTCGCTAACAAATTGCCGGTTTGTAGAATTTTAGATAAGAAAGAAAAGATGAGTGCTCATGATTTCAAAAATGAGCTGACGGAGATTGTGGGTGAAGAGAAAGCCAAAAAATTGATTGAATTTTTGTACTATGGCGAAGCGCTACTTTCGATGTTGGGAGAAAGCTCGGAGGCAAAGTCGATCTCATTGCTCATAGACAAACTGCGAGAAAATGGCATTTCTAATGTTGTATTTTCACCAACTCTCACTCGTGGTTTTGACTACTATACTGGTCTAGTTTTTGAGGTCTTTGCTGACGATTCGGAAAACAATAGATCTTTGTTTGGTGGTGGGAGGTATGATGGTTTGGTTAGCGCCTTTCGCAAGGAGGTTGTGCCTGCTATCGGTTTTGGTATGGGGGACGTGACCATTCGCGACTTCTTGATTTCACACAACCTCTTGCCTCTCATTCCCTCGACCACAAAAGTTATGATTGTGGTCGCGCCAGATACAAAACTTGAAAGTGTTTATAAGGTTGCCGACGAAATGCGACTTGCAGGTGTCTACGTGGCAGTTGACATATCGGGCAGAAAAATTGGCGACCAGATTGTCGCGGCTGAAAAAAGAAAAATCCCTCTGATTATGATTGTCGGCGAGGAAGAAATTAAAACAAATTTATTTAAAATTAGACGAGTCAAAGATCGAGTAGAAAAACAAGGCGAACGCAACAATCTTACGCAGGTTATAAATGAACTCGATTAATTATGCGTAAAATTGTTTTTGATATTGAAACCAGAAATATTTTTCAAGATGTGGGTACCAACAACCCAGCCGATTTGGATATCTCAGTTGTTGGTATCCATGATTCTTTGACAGACACCTACTCTTCGTACCTAGTGGAGGAATTTCCCAAACTTTGGCCGATAATCGAACAAACTGATATTTTGATCGGGTTTAACTCAGATCATTTTGATATACCGATTCTCGACAAATATTACCCGGGTGATTTGACCAAGATCAAAAGTGTTGACCTGCTCAAAGAAATACGTGCTGTTGCTGGGCGCCGCATGAAGCTTGACCAGGTGGCTGAAGGTACGCTCGGTGTCAACAAAAGTGGTCATGGTCTTGATGCTATAGTTTGGTGGAAACAAGGTGAAATCGAGAAGATCAAAAAATATTGTTTAGATGACGTAAAAATAACAAAAGATCTTTATGATTTTGCCTTAAAGAACAACAAATTGATATACAAAGAAGGGCCACATTTATTTGAGGTAAAACTCGATACCATTCTTTGGGAAACTCTGGGCGACAGTGGCACCATGAATCACACTTTGCCGTTTTAGCTAGAGGAATAAGAGAATTATTCCAGCCAGGACCAGGCGGTAAATTATAAATGGCATGAATGAATGAGTTGATAGATATCGGACCAAGAATTTGATTGCAATAAAGCCCGATACAAAAGCGGCAATAAAACCAAAAATATAGTTAGGTGATAACAAATCAGTTAATAAACTTGAGGTTGGATCCGCAACAATTTCAAAGACTGTCTTCAAAGCTGCACCAAGTATTGCAGGGATGGCTAGCAAAAATGCAAAGCTGATTGCCTCAGTTCGTGGCAGACCAAAAAACAGGCCCCCCGATATTGTGATACCAGAGCGCGATACCCCGGGGATCAAAGCCAGAGATTGGAAAATGCCTATTGCAATCCCCTTTTTTAAGTTTAGCTGTTGTTGTGTCTCTGCTGCACCTTCTCTTGTTTTGGAGACTCTATCAGCGATAAGAAATATCATACAACCAATAATGAGAGCTACTGCTACAAAGGACGGGTTGCGGAAATAGGATTCTAAAATATCACCGAGAAAAAAACCAACCAAAACCGCTGGTATCGTACCAAACAATATAACCCAGGCGATTCTGTTGGTGGGAGAATTCAATTTTTGAGTTATCAAATTTATTAAAATATTTTTTAGCAGAGCTCGATAATAAAGGATGATTGCAAGCAAGGTAGAGAGATGAAGCAATACATCAAAGCTCAAAGTATTTAGAAGAGATAGACCAAAAAATTCTCGAGCTATAATAAGATGTCCCGATGATGAGATGGGTAAAAATTCGGTTATACCTTGAATGATCCCGAGCGATATTGATTGGAGTAATGACATGTTTAATATATAATAAGATTGTCTCAATATTCTCGTTATTAATCAAATCAAAATAAAATGGAAGAAAATCAATCTCAAAATAATTCAAACTTTGCCAACAAATTAAATTTGCCAACAGCCATCGTTATCGCCGGGCTACTCATCGGCGGTGGGTTTGTTTTGAGTAACAAGTTTGGGTCCAATGAAAAGGTTGTTGTCGAAAGCCCAAATGTTAGAAATGTGAACTCCTCGCTTTCTCTCAAAGAAGTCATGCGCCCGATTGATGTGAATGATCATGTTTTAGGTAATGCAAACGCGAGGATTGTGATCGTCGAATATTCAGATCCAGAAT
>CAZHJF010000006.1:0-5770 GCA_964532885.1 uncultured Candidatus Saccharibacteria bacterium | reverse complement strand
TGTCCGTTTTGTAAAATGTTCCACACTACTATGAGACAGATCATGCAAGACTATGGCAAGTCAGGCAATGTCGCTTGGGTTTACCGACACTATCCAATTAGCGAACTCCACAAAAATGCTTTTACTGAATCAGTGGCCATGGAGTGTGCGGCGGTGGTAGGCACCAAGAGCAGTTTTTGGGAGTATGCAAACGCATTGTACGAAAAAACTCCATCGAGCGATGGGCTTGATCAAGCTGAATTACCCAAGATTGCTGCTGCTGTCAATCTACCAGTTGATAAATTCAACACCTGTCTTTCAAGTGGCGAATTCGACAATCGAATTATTGCCGATAGCAACAATGCCAAAGAGCTAGGTATTCTCGGTACTCCGTATAGCATTTTGATTGATACCAAAAACCAAGATTACTACCCGCTCGAAGGCGCCTACCCCTTTGATCAACTCAAAACCGCAATTGACCTCATCTTGAAGAGCTAGTTGACTAAATATAATAATTGTATTACAATACGAGTGTCAGACATCTAAGGTTTGTCTGGCTATTCGCCGGCTCCCTACGGTGGAGTCGTCGAATAATTCTTTGACAGAGGAGAAATTAGATGTTTGCTTGTCTGTGCTTACTGTTTTTTTGCCTCGCGATCTTTTTCGCGACGATCCTGATTTCCAGGTTGGTGGCGGAGTCTTGGCAGTACCTTCCAGATTTTGTTACGAACTCTCTCGCCAACCGGGTCGCGGTATGTTCCGTGACCGACCACAAAAAAGCGGGAAAGATTGGTTGGTGGATCAGGAATCGGCTTGTAGTTCATGACACAATTACTTTTTCCAGGGACCATCCGGACGATAAGTATAGTTCTGGTGGTGTGCAGTATTCCTCGGGCAGACCGTATCCGAATGTGCACCTCGGCTGTTGGATGGAGGATCCACAGCTCTTCATCCCGTTCCTTTCTCAAAGACACGCTTCCTTCTTTGTACAAGAGGAAATTTTCCCGGGACCACAAGATTTGAAGGAGTGGGTGGCCAGGAAAAAAGCGGAAAACCGCAAAGCGGATATCCGATTTCGTCTTGCTGATGGAGAGTTCAACTCTCTATTGGAGCGGCTGTACTTTCTTTCGTGGGGAGCGTCGGTCGTGCTCTTTTTTATACTTTTGTTTATCCTTGAACACCGGTAGACAGGGGCTTTTCAGGCGGAGTGTTCGTTGTGGGCGGGGGTCACAGACTCCCCGCCCGCTTTTGTTTTGTATTAGAAAAAGGAACAAGAGACAAGGGTCACCCTTGTCCCTTTTACCGCCAATATTTTTTTATTATTTTGATTGTCTACTTTTTCGCGGCCGCGAATTTTTGGACAATGCCAATATCTGCGTCGTGGAGAATTTTCTGCAGGCGAGACCTTTGAAGCAGAATTCCTAAGGTCTCGCCTTAGGAAAATTGGCGGAATTTGGTTATAGCTTTCTTAAATTACAGAATTCGCATTTGGGATCGGGGCAGTGGGCAGAGAGGATGGAGCCCGACCAGACTGATTGGTAGAGAGAGTTGATTTGTGATTTGAGATCAAGGACTTCGGCGTCGCTGACCGAGAGGCCCACGATCGGGCAGGCGCCGCTTTTGTTGGGCTTGATAAAGGCGAGAGCAAATTCTTGATTTTTGTTTTTGAGATTGGGGTCGCTGTCAACTAAAATTTTGTAAAAAACCAGCTGGCGGAAGTAGCCGCCATCTTCACTTTCGGTCTCGCCCCTCACAGCGCGCTCGCTCATCCCCTCTTTAGTTTTGTAGTCAAAAACTTTGACGTTACTGCCATCAATAAGCAAAGCGTCGAGCTTGCCGTGCAGGCGCATCTCCATTTTTTTGTCTTGATATGCAAATTCAAAGGGTGCTTCGAGCAAAGTTTCCGACTTTACTTCCCCCGCCCAAGCAAAATGTTCCCAAAGCGCTTCAGCAACCAATTTTGCGTTCTTGGTAAGTTCTTCGACTACCACCAGCTTTTCATTTTTGGCGAGGAGCGATTTTTTGAAATAGGCGTGAACGGTGTCTATAATCACCTTTTCTAGCACATTACTATCGATTGTCTGGCCGGCTTGCTTCAGTTGCCAGACCTTGCTCATTGCTTCGTGCATGGCGTTGCCCTTTTCAGAATGCGGACTTGGTGGTTCGGGCACCTTTAGAATACTTTTGTATATAAATTTGCTGGGACATTCCAAAAAGTGATTGAGTGCGGTGACAGAAAGCCCCTTTTCGATCAGAGTATTTTTGGCAAAATCGAGGAGTTCTTTTTGGTGTGCCGCTGCTCGATCGGTGCCTTCGGTGAGGCTTATGTCTCTTTCGATATCTGGCACTTCAATTTCTTGTGTATGATTGGAATCAAGCTCGTCGATAAAACGCAGTCGAGTAAACGGTTTGCCGAGCTCACTCATTTCTGAAAAACTGACCACCACATGTTTGCGCGCCCGGGTGAGCTCGACATAAAAGAGTCGACGCTCGTCTCTGACAAAATCGTCATTGGTTTTTGCTTCGGGCAAAACGAAAGAGTCGCCCCTCGCGCGGATACTCCAATTTTCCTCGGTGCTTTTGGGCACGAAGACATAATCAAACTCCAAGCCTTTGGAGCCGTGCGCGGTGAGCACCGTCACTTTCGCATCTTCGCTACTCTTTTTGAACTTAATCACTCTTTTTTCGGAAGATTTTCTAAAGGCGAGCATTGCCTCGAGCAGTTTCTTTGGATCCTCAATCATTTTTTGCTTGCAAAGATTTACGGCGAGCGCATAAATATCTCGCCAGATTTGCGTACTCTTCGGGTTGTTTGTGGCGAGGTGCGTGAGGCCGGAATGTTCGGCAAGCAAGCTCAAAAATACTAGAGGCGACTCAGTGTTCAGGTATTTTGCAAGCTTAGTTAATTCGGGAATCTGGCTTCCGAGCTCCTCAAATTCGCCCGAGCGAATGGCGCGCAAGAGTTTTGTTCTTGCTGTGAATTCGAGGTTCCAAAGCGGACCGCCAATGCCTTCTGCCAAATATTCGACCTTACTTTGATCGACAAAATATAGAGCCAAAGAGAAGAAGAGTCGGCCGAGGCTACTTTCAAACACTTCCGTGCCTTCTTCGGCCGAATACTCGAGTCCTATCTTTTCGAGTTCGCTTACAAACTCGCCGATATTTCTGTTTTTGCGCACAATGATGGCGACGGTCGCCTGCTCTTCTTTCCCCACTATTTCCTTTATTTGGTCGATTATGGCCAATGTCTCTGATTGTTCATTTTTTGCTATCAAGATATCTATAGGTTTCTCTGCTTCTTTGCTACTTGCGTCTAGTTTGATGCGCAAATTATGGTGCTCGTCTTCGTGGTAATTTTTGTCGATCATTGCGAAGCTCGCGTCCAAAATGCTCTGGTGTGAACGATAATTGGTTTGAAGCGGGATGAGCTTCATTGTGCCCCAGATTTTTTGAAACTTCAGAAAGTTTTCGACTGAAGCACCTTGGAAGCGGTAAATCGCCTGCTTTTCGTCACCGACGATAAAAAGATTTGGTGTATCAAAAAAGTCGGCAATGATTTTTATAATTGCATTTTGGGCGTCGTTGGTATCTTGATGTTCGTCAATCAAAATATAAAGGAATTGTTCTTGAATCGAGCGAAGTAAGGTCTCGTCACTTTTGAGCGCTTGCAAAAGCTCGAAAATCAAGTCATCAAAATCTAGCAAATTCAAATCCCTTTTCTTTTTTTCGTAGAGGTCATAAACTTTGGCGAAGAGAATGGTCTTTTCACACTTTTCGATTTTGTCGAGCGCGGTGCCCTTGAGCTCGCCTTTGCTCTTGCCACGAGTCGAGATTGATTCAGAGTCTCCTTTTATTCTCTCTATCTCGCTTCTCACAAATTCTTCGACCATTTGCGGAGTCCAGGCTTCGCGCTTGGCAGAGCTAATCGTACTTATTATTTTGCCGACATAATATTCTGGATCGCCAAGTGGGCGCAACTTCCAAAAAGCTTCGCCTGTCAAAATTTCGCGCACTAGATTTTCGGCATCGATGTCGGTCATCTGCTCGCCTTGCAGATGAGGAAAGTGGTCGCTGTGTTCATTGATTACTGACGCAGCAAAGCCGTGAAAGGTATGAATGCGCACCTCACTCGCGCGTGCGCCGATAATATCGCGGAGCTTCATCCGCATGGCTTTGACCCCGGCTTCGGTGAAGGTCAACGCCAAGATACCCGACGGCGGAGTGTCAGAGAGCCTCAGGATGTTTGCGATACGCAAAGTAAGAATGGTCGTCTTGCCGGTGCCCGGCCCTGCCACCACCATCACCGGACCCTCTATGGTATCTACCGCCTCCCTCTGCCCCTTATTTAGCTTTTTATACAACTCATCAAATACGGTTTGCGACATTGAAGTATTATAGCATTTAGTTTATTTGAATAAATTGGGATATCGTTGTACCTTTTAATCTGGAGGAACTCTTCGTGTCGAATCTAAAAAGATCGATAGTGGAATCAATACAGGAAGAAATTGAAGAACTCGAGGGGACGCTCGAAGAATTAAGAGCGGATGAATTCTCGCTTGATATAGAGGGGATTCGCAGTATTGAAAGGCGCCTCACTATTCTCTATCAAAAAATTGGTCAGGATGGATAACACTTCTCATCTGACCAAAACGACCCCAAATGGGGTCGTTTTGTTATAGAAAGTGTTGGAGGCGTTGGGCTTTTTCGTGGGAGCGCATTTTTTCGAGAGCCTTGGCTTCGATCTGGCGGATGCGTTCGCGGGTGACGCCAAATTCCTTGCCCACATCTTCGAGAGTGTGGTAGATACCATCGAGCAGACCATTTCGCATTTCGATAATTTTTTTCTCCTTTGGTGGCAATTCATCGAGTATCTCTTTGAGCTGGTCTCTGATGATGCGTCTGTTCGACTCTTGTTCTGGTGAGAGAATCTTTTCATCAGCCAAGAAGTCCGAGAGAGTCGATTTGCTGTCCTCGCCCTCATCGCCGATCGGGGTCTCGAGGGAGACCGTACCCTGATCGATTTTTTCAATCATATAAATTTTCTCCGGTTCAAGATTCATTTCAATCGCAATTTCTTCTGGCAATGGGTCGCGTCCAAGATCTTGGGTCAATCGTCTTACTACCTGTTTGTATTTGGCTATGGTCTCGACCATATGTACCGGTACTCTGATAGTTCGACTTTGGTCAGCAAGAGCACGAGTGATCGCTTGACGGATCCACCAGGTGGCATAGGTTGAAAATTTGAAACCCTTGGTCCAATCAAACTTATCAACTGCTTTGAAGAGGCCAAGATTTCCTTCCTGGATCAAGTCTAGGAGTGTGAGGTCGGAGCTGCGACCAACATATTTTTTTGCAATAGAGACTACGAGCCTCAGGTTAGCGCGAGCTAAAATGTTTTTTGCTTCGTCGTCGCCAGCCAATATGCGTCGGGCCAAATCTTTTTCTTGAGCACCGCTAATAAGTGAGTGCTGGCCAATCTCTTTGAGGTACATCTGGATTGAATCGTAATTGGGTTCATCTTTAAACAGATCTTTGGCCTTTGTCTCGATTACATCATCAAGCAAGCGACCACCCTCCAAAATATCGATGCCGGCAGTGGTGCATTCTTCGTAGATCTTTTCGAGCAAGGTTACGTCGTCTTCAATTGTAGGGAAATCTTTGAGAATTTCGTCATATGTTATAAAGCCTCTTTCTTTGCCTTTAATTAGCAAATGCTCACGTTTGAGTGTATTTTCCTGGTCTTTTTTGTTCAGCTTTGAGCTAGGTTTAGTTTGTGAAATTTTCTTTGTTG
>CAZHJF010000005.1:0-14724 GCA_964532885.1 uncultured Candidatus Saccharibacteria bacterium | reverse complement strand
ACTGATACTCCATCTAAAAGTGCTGTCACCGACGAACCACCACCCAAATGTGCAACAACAATTTTTTGCGGAATAGGATTGTATTTTTCTTTTATTCTATTTAAGATCGAACAAAGCGATATACCGTGGTAGCCCTGCTTCACAATGGAATATTTCTCACTAATTTCTCTTGGAATAGCATAATATTTTAAATAATCAGGAATTGATTTGTGAAAATTACTGTCTGAAATGGCAACGATTTTGATATTTGGATATTCTGTTTTGATATCCTCGATTTCTTTGATAACTCTCTCGGTATGGAGTGGAGCTATCCATCGTGATTGTTTGAGTAAATTTAGGTACTCATCTGATATGAGTGCGTGTTCCCAAAACGCACTACCGGGTGCGACAATACGTATACCAACGATGATACCAGCCGCTTCTATGTTGTGCCCAACTACAAATCGACTAAAACTTTGTGAACTATTTGAATCAAGTTCTGTGGTCGATAACAACAGATCGTCCTCGTAATATGAATATTTTATAGACCGACTCCCGATGTTCACTGTGATTGCTTTCATGGTTTTTGATTAATTCTGCCAGGTCCAATTTTCAATTTCAACCGGGTCAACACCGTATCTCATAATGTAATCCTTGTGGGCGGCGATCTTCTTTGTGTAAACATCAATCAAAAATTCTGCCTTATTGGTGTCGACCACCTTATCAACCGCTAGGAGTTTCAGAGCTTCAATCACCAAATGATAACGACTAGTCTCATTGCGTATATGTAAGTCAAAAGGTGTCGTGGTTGAGCCGTTTTCTGTATAGCCGTGGACAAAAAACCTACCACTGCCATCTTGATGGTCAAAAAGCATTTGTTTGAGTGTCTCAGGATAGCCATGAAAATTAAATATCACTGGTTTATCAGCTGTAAAGTATTCATTAAATTCGTAAAGTGGAATCTGACAGAGTTTGTTGCCGATGCCGATCGATGAGATTTCCATAATGTTTACAAATCGAGTGCGCACAAAAGGCACTTCTTTTTTTAGGATGCTGATAGCGGCCAGAGCCTCCTTGGTCAGGTATTCACCAGCAGCGCTGAAGACAATATTTGGGTCATCATCGCTTGCAAATCCCCAGACGGCTATGCCGGTTTGCAATGACTGCTCTGCATGCTCTGGGGTCAAATAGCGCGGTTCGACGGTTTTGCCCGCAATGATAATGTTGATCATGTTTTTTGATTCCAAACATTTCTTCATGACTGCAAGCGCTGAGTTGCCATCGGGAGGGAAATAGACTTTTACGAAACAACCTTGTTTTTGAAGCATCGAATCAATAAAACCCGGATTTTGATGAGAAAATCCATTATGTTCTTGGCGCCAACCGCTTGAAGTCAAGATGTAATTAAAAGCGGGTATATCGCCGCGCCAAGTTATATCACGTGCTATTCTCAAAAATTTGGCATATTGGTCAGCCATACTAGAGACAACTTGTATGAAAGCTTCGTAGGAGGCAAATACACCAAAGCGACCCGTAAGTACATAGCCTTGCATCAAGGCTTGAAGTGAATGTTCTGACAGCATTTCAACCACTCGTCCTGACGCTGAAATATCTTTGTCCCACGGCGCGATTGGGCCGGCGAAGGCGCGGGTTGTTTCTTCGAAAACCTTTTGAAGTTTATTAGAATAAGTCTCATCGGGTGAGAAAAGACGAAAATTTTTATTATCCTTGTTGACCTCAAATACTTTCTTTAAATAATTAGCAATTCGAACCATACTAGACGAACCGATTGTGCCTGGTATGGTTGCATCTTCGGTAAATTCATCAAAATCTGGAACAATCAGATCGTTTGACTGATATTTCAGACCAAAAGTGTGTTTGTTGTTGCCCATAGCAAGGTCGCTTCTTGGGATGAGTGATTTGATATCATCTACAAAATCATTATTTATCCATAATTCTTCAAATTTGTATGATCGCAACCACTTTTCGATTTCTGAAAGTTCAGCGGCATTTGTTTTGGCATTTACACCAACAACTTGATGAGAAAGACAATTATCCTCAATACGTTCACCGTTTAAATCTTTGATCCCGGTCCAACCTTTGAGCGTACGCAAAACAATCATTGGGTATCTAGGGTATGAATCAGTTGATTTTTTACCGTTTGATTTGAGATCTGCAATTTGCGAGTAGGCATAATCTAATGCTTTGTACATGAGCTCATACACATCGCCATGGTTTTGGTCAACAATAATCGGCTCATAACCATATCCGTGGAAGAGCTCTTGGAGCTCTTCGTTTCTCATCCGACCAAAAACAGTTGGTCCGGATATTTTGTAACCATTGAGGTGAAGAATTGGTAAGACGACCCCGTTTTCTTTTGGATCAATAAATTTAGAGAGATGCCAAGCTGTAGCAGTTGGTCCGGTTTCGGCTTCGCCGTCACCAATGAGACAAAAAGTAAACAAATTGGGATTATCTAAAACTGAGCCCCAAGCGGTACCGAGAGCATAACCAAGCTCACCGCCTTCCAATATGACGCCCGGTGCATTAGGGTTTGAGTGTGAAGGATAACCATATGGCCAAGAAAACCATTTAGCGATATTTGCGATGCCTGATTCGTTACGAGGAGCGTTTTGGTCATAGAGACCAAGAGTGCCTTCCATAAAAAGATTGGCTTGCAGGGCGGGGAAGCCGTGACCGGGGCCGAGAATAAACATTGCATCTAGTTGATGTTTGAGGATTAGGCGATTCAGATTGGCGTAAACAAAATTGATCCCAGGACAGGTACCCCAGTGCCCAAGTAGGCGAGGTTTGATGTGTTTAGAATCGAGCGGTTCTCTAAGAAAAAAATTATCTTGCAAATATATTTGAATTGCAGAAAGATAATTTGTCGCACGCACGTATTTTTTTATGTTAGAAATTTCAGAAGTCACACACAAATTATACTGCTTTTTTGAATATAAATAAGCTAGTCTTGTGCATAACGGACCTTATGCACAGCCTATCTATTGAAATATATTTATTATCTGATATAATAAGTATAATGAAAATATGGAAAAAATGTAAAGAGTTGATTCCGCTCAAAGTGGCAGTTGTGGGTTTGGTGGTCTTGATACTAGCTGTCGGGACAATACCAACACTCAGAACAAGCTTCATTGACGCCATAAGCGCTATTTATGGCAGTGTTTTGGTAAATCTTGTAAATAGAGACCGATCACTTCAAAATTTATCAAACCTCAAAGTAAATCCACTTTTAGAGATTGCGGCAGAACTCAAGGTAAAAGATATGGCTGAAAAAGGCTACTTCGCACACAATACACCAGACGGCAAAACTCCTTGGTATTTTATTGATAAAGCTGGTTACAAGTATGTCTATGCTGGAGAAAATTTGGCTGTAAATTTTGTCGATTCAGATGAAATTCATCGTGCTTGGATGAATTCTCCGACTCATAGATTAAACATAGTAAATCCAAAATACACTGAAATCGGTATTGCAACCTCTACAGGCATCTATAAAGGCCGCGAGGCTGTGTTTGTTGTCCAGATGTTTGGTACACCTATAGAATAATCAAAACTACGCTAGTAACTTCGGTGGAGTTCTTGATATATGTTTTCGATAGCTTTAACGGCATCGCCGGCGGCGATGTTGTTTTGGTGATATAGAGTGTCGGTGCAATCGCCAGCGGCCCAAATACCGAGTTCGCTTGTCTGCTCTGTTTTATGATCTATGATAATTTTCTTTTCCGTATTTAATTTAACTAAATTTTCTACAAAGGAAGTTGCTGGTATGTGGCCGATCTCGACAAAGATACCCTCCGTGTCGATTTTAAAATCGGCTACAAATGGAGCTGTAGTTTTGTAAGCTAAAGCATTTACCATGCCATTGCCAAATACTTCAACCGGAATTGCGTTTGGTATGGCAGTCATTTTTGGATTGGCCAAGACTTTTTCGATAGTAATCGGATCCGCCTTGAACTCACTACGTGCAAGTAAAGTAACAGTTTTACAATAGGCCAGTAGTTGGGCCGCGGCTTCAAAACCAGCGTTGCCACCGCCAATAACCACAACGTTTTTGTCGGCAAAAAACGGACCATCACAAGAAGCACAGTAAGTAATGCCCTTGCCTTCGTATTCTTTAGCACCAGTTATATCAAGCTTGCGTCTTGAGCCACCAGTAGCAACCAAAATAGTTTTGCTTTTAAATGAATTTTTTGCAGTGTTGACTGTAAAAGCAAAATCAGAATCTTTTGTTACGTTTACCACTCTTTCACCTTCTTTGATTTCTACAAAATTTGCCGCGTATTCTTTGACATGATTTTTGAGGCTTTTGGCCAAATCAATACCGCTTATATGAGGAGTACCGATCCAATTTTGAATATCATTTGAATCAATACTTTGACCGCCAAAACTCTCCGCTATAATAAGTGTTTTGATTTGTTTGCGAGCAGCATACACAGCCGCCGCTGCGCCAGCCGGTCCACCGCCGATGATTATAAGATCGTACATGCTAGATATGATAATACAAAAAATTACTTCATTCAACGACCTCACCCCGTCCCGCTCACGCGGGCCCGCCCCTCTCCTTGTGAAGGAGAGGGGCAAAATCCAACACCCTTCCCCTTCGCAACCCGTCCGACTGGGTCATCCGGGCGGAAGGGAAGGGACGGGGATGAGGTCAAAAGTGACTTATTTCAACTTTGATCTTCGAAGAAATGCCGGTACTGCTCCCCAGTCGTCTTCGTCATCACTTGCGACAATTGGTTTATCATCAGTTTTTTCTGGTTCACGTGTTTCTGTCTCTTCAGACTTACCGCTAAAAACTGAGTTGAATATTTTACCGCGATTTGAATCTTCCTTTTGTTGTGGTTCAGAGTCCTTTTCGCCAAATAAATTTTTGCGCATGTAGTTATCAGGAAAGCCCGAGGCGATAACGGTAATTCTGATTTCACCTTTTTTGAGTTTTTCATCTCGGACAGTACCAAAGATGATCTTGGCGTTTGGATCGACTGATTCGGTTATCATCTTGGCCGCGTCGTGAATTTCAAACATTGTCAGATCATCGTTGCCGGCAATTGAAAAGAGTACGCCTTTGGCACCATTGATAGAAACTTCAAGCAGTGGGGAATTGATAGCCATTTTGGCGGCCTCTTCGGCGCGCTTTTCGCCACTCGCTTTACCGATACCCATAAGGGCCGGACCTGCACCTTCCATGACCGCTCTGATGTCAGCGAAGTCGATGTTGATGAGTCCTGGAGTGGTTATAAGGTCAGAAATACCTTCAACAGCAGATTTGAGAATATCGTCACACATCGCAAAGGCGTTTTTGGCTGTAGTATCTTTGCCGATAGTGGCCAAGAGTCTGTCATTGGGGATTACGATCAAGGCATCAACGGCCTGGCGAAGCTCTTCTAGGCCCGCTTCTGCAAGACGCATGCGCTGTTGACCTTCAAAAGAAAAAGGCTTGGTTACAACTGCGACAGTCAAAGCGTCTAGTTCCTTTGCGGTTCTTGCAACAATTGGAGCGGCACCAGTACCAGTACCACCACCAAGTCCACAAGCAATGAAAACCATATCGGAACCCTTCAAGGCCTCTTGTATTTCTTCTTTTGTTTCTTCAACGGCACGTTTACCGAGTTCGGGGTTCATACCGGTGCCGAGACCACGAGTTAGATTTTTACCAATGTGGATTTTCTTTTTGGCTAATGAATGATGCAAATCTTGAGCATCGGTATTAACAGCAATAAACTCAACTCCCTTTACTTTGGAATTGATCATATGATTGACGGCATTTTTGCCTGATCCGCCAACACCCAATACTTTTATTCTTGCAAATGCTTCTACTTCTGGTTTTATTTGTGGCACGATATTTACTTTAACCAATAAAGGTTCATCCTGAACTAATCAGCACTGATTTATATAGATGTTATCAAATGTGCACCAAAAACACAAAACTTGTTTTAATTGCTGTACGTGTTGAAATTATGGCAAAAACTGCTTCAAAAAAGTCCCAATTTTAGCCAAGAAATCTTTACTTTTGTTAGGTAATCCCAAGCGATCTTCTTCTTCGGGTAAGCTGCCTATAATGCAAAGTCCATAAGCCACAGACCAGGATGAATCTTTGAGTTGAAGTTTGTTGCCTTGGATATTGATAGGCGCAATGCGTGATGGCAATTTTAGATAGTTGCGAGCCAAATCTTCAATCAAACCGATCGAGGATGAGCCGCCAGTGATGATAATGCCAGCAGGCAACATGCCATTTTTGCCAATTTTCTTTAGATGGACTTCAATCAGTTCAAAAATATCTGACAATCTGGCAGAAATAATCTCCTCTAATTTTTTGCGTGAAAAACTAGTTGCTGTGACTCCGCCGAGTTTGATCGATTCAGCCTCTTCAAGTGAAATCTTGAGACCAAGAGCAATGTCGTTCGTTATGTCAGCCCCGCCGATTGGAAATACTTCCAAAGATATTGGGATATTATTTTCAAAGACGACAATTGACACTGTTTCGGATCCGATATTTGCCAAGACGCAACCGGCGATCTTTTGGCTCTTGGTCAAAGTAACAAAACTTGCTGCAATAGGTGAGGCGACCACGTCAATTACTTCAACGCCTGTTTGTTCAACTGCTTCAACCAGATCATCGAGGTGTGGTTCTATGCAGGTTATAAAAAGTACCTTAGCTTCGAGTTTTACACCTTTCAAACCTTCGATACGTCCCAAAACTGGTTTGCCGTCTACTTTCCAGACGGTGGGAATTGAGTTAATTATCTTACGATTTTGCAAAAGCGCCGGTTGGATAGCTTCTTCGGCCGCGAGTACAGCCGCTTCAATATCAGCCGGCATGATTTTTTGGTCAGCGCGGGCAACAATGGTAGAACCGCATGAATTGATACCAGCAAGGCCGACACCGCCAATTGAGAGAAAGGCGCGTTTGATCTTTTGACCAGCGGCCTTCTCAGCTTGCTTTAGCGCATTGGCAACACTATTTGTAACGTCGCTTGTGTTGATGATATAACCATGCCTCAAACCTTTTGACTCGGCCTTGCCTGTGCCTAAAACATTGAACTGTGGACTCTGTCCGTTTTGTTCAGCTAAAACAACACGTACTTCGTAAGTGCCAACATCTATTCCAGCTGTAAAACGCGAACTCATTTGATTTGAAAATCGCGGAGATATTTTTGTTCCGCTTTTTCCATTTTAGCACCGTGTGACATGCCATTCAAATGGAGCATTCCGTGGATAACTAAAAAATACAAGTATTTTTCGTAAGTCATATCAAAAGTGCGAGCTTTGGTCTTTGCAATGTGGGGATTTATAAATATTTCACCTTGGGTGTCAGACACAACGAAAGACAAAACATCGGGTTCATAATCTTTATTGCGATAGAGCCGATTTAATTTCCTACTTTTTTCTCTACCAACAAAAACGATCGATAAATCATAATGTTTGCCTAGTATTTTTGATTTAAATTTTGGCCAATCAATTATAGTAAAAAAATTTGGAATAACTTTTGCATTCAAAAGCGTAGTTTGGATAGAAATTGTTTCGTATGCTTTTATGAGTCGCATAGATTTATATGAAAAAACCTCAGAAAAGAGGTTTTAACGCGTCTTTATTGGCATTTTGCCAAGCTTAATTAATTCTTGGGTTTGTTTTTGGTTGACTAATCTTTTGAGGGTCTTCTTTTTTTTGACGTATTCTGAAAGTTTGCGAGAGCTGTATCGGATTGAACGTAGACGAGGCAAAACTCCTGAACCCTGGACGCGTTTCGTAAAGCGCCTAAGGATACTTAGGTTGTTTTCGTTGTTGTTTTTGATGACTTCTACGTTCGTTGCCATAGTGACAGCTATACTAACACAGTATATTTTTTAATGCAAAATATGCCATTATGCTCAATCTTCTAGATTCTTGAGACGGCTCCCAAGATCGTGGATAGGGATGATTTCTTGGGCTCTGGTAAAAGTATTGCGCAAAACAATCGTATTATCCAAAGCCTCCTTTTGGCCCAGCAGAATGATGTAGGGTATACCAGAATTTTCAGCAACACCGATTTGGCTGCCGAGTTTGTCTTTTGCAATTGAGTGTATAATTGGCAAATTAGATTTGAACAATTCATGTAAAACTAAAAAACTTTTTAGTTTGGCTTCTGGACCAAATTGGATAAGGTAAAACTTGGGCTTGACCGGTTTATCATTTACAATTTTCACATTTTTCTTTAGTTTGGCCGAAAGATCAAATTTCAACAAAGCTATTTCTTTTTTGTAACCGAGTTTTTTTGCCAAACGATTGGCTCGTATGCCTCGTGCTAAAATTTCATTATCTTTATCAACTATTGAAATAATTGTCTCCGACGCAAATTTTGGATCAACCATCAAAGAATCATCAATACTGTAGGGGATATTTCTAATTTCAAGAAATTCCAAAATGTCTTTGAAATGTAAGCGGCTTTGTTCGGACAAAAAATCAAGAGGTTTCGGACAACAATCCCTAAACGCTTTCCAAGACTCTTTGTTTGATTTCAAAAGTACATATTCATCATCTTTGATCTCCTGTCTCAAGTCTCCCGGAAATGTACCAAAAGCTTTTTTGATATAAGCAGAATGTTTACGCTCAAATTCTGCAGTTGATTCTTTGTCGCCAATCGAGTTGAGGCGTACTTCAATGTTTTTATAACCAGCCGATTCAAGCATGCCAATCAAAACTTCGATTGAGAGACATTCGCAGACTGATTTGACCGAACCAATAGAAACTAGTGAGCCTTCAAGCCGCATAGACTTTTTTCTTTCTCCACTACCGGGGAAAGGTCTATCGTACCACTCTAAGATTGGCTGGGGTAAGGTCTGACGTTTTTCATCAATGTAGGTACGCAAGATACAGGCAAACTCATGTGCCTGGATCTCTTTTTCAAATGGTTTTGCAAAATCAAAATCAGATTTTGTCAGCGTGCTTGTTTTTGCAGGACAAAAACCGTAATATTTTGCCACGAGAACTGGCGCGGGGAATGATTTGGTTGCCTTGTTATCTGTAGTTTTTTCCATGTTTTATTTTAATTCAAATTTACCCGGTAAAAGACTTATTTTTTGAATGGGCAGTAATCTTAAGACTGGTGTGCCCACGATTGCAGACTTTTTTATTGGTCCCCATATTCTAGAGTCAGAGCTACCGGCTCGATTGTCACCCATGACAAAATACTCATCACTTTTTAGTTTGAAATTATAAAGTTCTTTTTTTGGGAATATGACATAAGGCTCATCCAATACCAAGTCTTTTAGTGAACCACTATTTTTTATCGACACTTGACCATCTTTGATTAGAATTTCTTCATTTGGAAAACCAATAAGTCTTTTTATAAAATATTTTGTTGATTCTTCAGGATATTTTGGATTTATAATAATAATTACTGAGCCACGTTTTGGTGTCTCAAATCTCTTGGAAAGTTGGTCAACAATGAGATAATCAGCGTCCTTGAAAGTCGGGTACATTGATGAACCACTTACGATATAAGGTTGGGCAATAAAGATACGAAAAGGTATCACAATTATCAAGGCAAAAAGGATGTATACAACAAAAGAGATGACCGATGATGATTCTTTTGGATTGTTTTTTTGAGAGTCGCTTTCGGCTTTGTATGTATTTTTTTCGGTATTTTCTTGCATGTATTCGCTGCTATTTACTGCATTCTATACAAGAGAGCGATTTGACACAAGTTTTTGATAGTTTAATCTTGAAATATGACTTATATAATCGGACTCGGCAATCCAGGTAATGAATATGCAGAGACTAGGCACAACACCGGCCGCATGTTTGTTGATAAAATTTTAAAGAGCGACAAATTTTTGGACTCAAAAATAGCTAAGAAAATAAAGATAATTGATTCAGAAGAGTTTATGAATAATTCTGGCAAGGCTGTAGCTAAGGTTATCAAATCCAAAAAGGCGGCTGAAAATCTGATTGTGGTCTATGACGATATTGACCTCGGTCTAGGCACAATCAAAATTTCTTACGACAAAGGCAGTGGTGGCCACCGCGGACTCGAATCGATAATCAAAGCGGTGAAAACCAGAGAGTTTACTAGGATTAGAATCGGCATTTCACCTGCTACCCCAAAGGGCAAGGTTAAAAAGCCTGAAGGCGAAAAGAAAGTTCTCGATTTTATCTTGGGCAACTTTTCGGCTAGCCAAAAAGAAATCCTCAAAAAGGTTTTCAAAACTGTGAGTGAAGCGATCTCGGCAATTGTCGAGGAGGGGAGGGAGAGAGCGATGAATGGGTATAACTAATCTTTTACTTCTCCACGAACGTCAAGGCCATCTTTTGGTCCTTAGGATCAAAGAGGCTGATTTTGAAGTTGTAGGTTTTGCCGAGGTCGAGCTTTTCTCTCAATTTTTCTTCACTGCCAAATTCTGAGACATGCACTAGTCCAGAGACGCCTTCTTCAATTGATGCGAGTGCTCCGTGTTTGTTGAATTTGATCACAACCGCTGAGACAATATCGTCTTTTTTGTATTTTTTGGAAGCTTCAACCCAAGGATTGCTCTTGAGTGCTTTGATAGAAAGAGAAACTTTACCGTCCTTTATCTCGATAACCTTTACTTTGACTCTTTCACCAACTGAAGCAAATTTGCGCGGGTCGTCCACAAGGCCCCAATCGATTTCTGATATGTGGACCAAACCTTCGAGACCCTCATCGATTTTTACAAATATACCAAAGTCGACAATACCGGTGACTTCACCCTCGAGTTCGTCGCCAAGTGTATATTTATCAATCATCTTATCTTTTTCAGATGAGTCTGGATCTTTTTCGGAGAAAATAAGTTTACCTTCCTTGGCATTCGCGGCAATCAAGGCCACTGCAATCTTTTGACCCACAAGTTTGCGGAGTTCGTCGAGTATTTTGTCCTTGTCGCCATCATTGACTCGTGGGTAGTGCTCTGTTTTGAGTTGGGAAGCAGGTAGAAAGCCAGGTATACCTTGCCATTGAAGCATAAGACCACCTTTGTTGGCCTCTTGCACAGTAAGCTCAAAAACCTTTTTGTCTCTGATCGCATCTTCAGCTTCGCTCCAGATCAAGGCTTGTTTGGCCTCCTTGAGTGAAATTTCGATATAACCTTCACTATTATCATTACCAACTACTTTACCGGTCACATTGTCGCCAATGTTAATTTTTTTGATCAAATCTCGAGCGTTCATGTATTCACGCCCAAAGATAATACCTGTGCCCCATGGTGGTAGGTCTATATAAAGTGTACCGCTCTCGATCGATATAACTGTACCTTCTACAATACTCTCCTTGACTGGGGGCAAAGCCATGTTGTCAATCAAGGCAGTCATAGGTGACTCCTTTTTGACTATTTTTGAATCAGATTCGTCATTCTTAATTTCCTGATCTTTTTTAATTGCCATAATATTTACAAAATAAAAGCCGTGTGCTTTTCCACTCTCGAAACAATCATTTCTTGTGGAGGGTTAGGCAACGGAAAATCTAATAAACAACCCCTAACTTGATTTTGGGCTTGTTGTTGTATAGTATCAAGCTAATCTGCAAATAGCAATATTTAAAAAACTAATTAATAAATATGAATAAAACCTATTATATTGTTGCCGCTATCATCGTCATTATAGTTTTGGGGGTCTTTCTAAGGTCAAATAAAACCGAAGCTCCAATTGAGACACCGGCCCAAAACGCTACATCAACTAGCTTGGCCCAAGGTAAATATATTTTAGATACTGAGTCGAGTTATATCAAATGGGGCGCAGAATTTGTAAGTGGTTTGAAGCGCGAAGATGGTACGGTCAAACTCAAATCTGGCAATTTTGAAGTGACAGACGATCAGATTGCGACTGGTACGTTTGAGATCGATATGACAACAATTGCTGATAATCAAAACAAGGATCGTTTGGTCACACACCTCAAATCAGCAGATTTCTTTTCAGTCTCAGAGCACCCTACAGCAAAATTCGAGATTACTTCATTTGCTCCTGTAAACGAAGAGACTCCTCTCTCGGGTCGTTATGTGTTGGCCGGCAATCTCACCGTCAAAGGTGTTTCTAAGCCAATATCTTTTATTGCAGAAATCTATTCTGTTGATGAAAATCTTGAGTCAAATGCAGAATTTGCTATCAATCGAGCTGAGTGGGATATCAAATACAATTCTTCATCGTTTTTCCAAAATCTAGGTGATAAGGCTATTCGAGATGCTGTCGAAATTGGGCTTGTTCTTAAAGCTAGAAAGGTGGCAGACTAACTGTAGTTATCCCCAGGGCTTGCTTTTTATTTAATTGTTTGCTATACTACTTGGGTAGTTAGTTTCTCAGTTGTTTCGTGGCTTTGATTTTGAAGGTTTGACCTTCGTCGCCCGGCAAAGTGGAACTCGCTTGGTCGTTTTATTCAAACAAATCAAAGTTACTCGAAATGAAAAAACTTTTCGTAGGCAACCTTCCGTATTCAGTTACGGACTCTGATCTCAAAGATATGTTCGCAAAAGCAGGAACTGTCAGCGAGGCAATTGTCATCCTTGACAAACAAACTAAGCAATCAAAAGGCTTCGGTTTCGTCAGTTTTGACAATGATAGCGAAGCGGAAGCAGCTATCGGGATGTATGATGGCAAAGACCTTGAAGGTCGCGCCCTTACAGTAAACGAGGCTCGCCCAAAAACAGAAGAAAGAAACAATCGATACTAATATCGACTTCGCAAAACACCCCGCTCACGCGGGGCGTTTTGTTATGTTACAATTTAGAGGTGAAAAACAATTATTATATTTTTGTATTTTTGCTACTCATATTCGGGGCTTTATCAGTCAAAATTTTTTATAGACCGGATAATCTCAGTCAAGCGGAATTTTTGGAGGCGCGAATGGCAAACAATTATATTTTGCTCAAAATTCTAGATACGTCCGACGAAATGACACGAGGACTTTCTGACACAGAGGCAATTGCACCTCTCGCCGGGGCGATCTTTGTTTTTGAAGAGGAAGGATTTCACGGTATTTGGATGAAAGACATGAATTATCCTCTTGATATTGCTTGGTTGGATCAACATAAAAGAATTATTCATATTGAAAAAGAAGTTTTACCCGAGACTTACCCCAAAGTTTTTTTGCCGCCTACAAAAGATAAGTATGTTTTGGAGGTCAACGCAGGTTATTTTGATCAAAAAAATATCAATATTGGAGACAGGTTAGAAATCTTAAAAATACTACAAAAATAGCGCTTGAATGAAGAGCTAAATTTCTTCTCTATTTACATCCTATCAATAATATTTTCTCTTCTCTTTTTTCAAAGATATCCACAGGGTAGAGTGGCGTCGGTGGGTGTAAAATACCTGTAATCAATTTTTACTTTTTAGTAAAATTTTGAAAAAATTTATCAATTTTATTTGAAATTTCAAAAAAAATGGCAAAAAAAACAAAAAATGTATCGAAATCTCGAGCAATGGAGGATTTTATAAAAAAAGTACAAAAGCGAGATGGTTCGATAGTGCCATTTGATTTTGAAAGAGTTGTAACCGCGATCAACAAAGCGATGCTTTCTGTAAACGAAGGCTCAGAAGCGGAGGCTAGAATGGTTGCAAACAAAGTTTTGGCTGACCTAGTAAGAATAAGTAAAAAATATACAAATTTTGTGCCTACGGTAGAAGGTATACAGGATTCAGTCGAAAAGGAGCTCATATTGTCTGAATATGTAAATACTTCCAAGTCTTACATCCTTTACCGACAAAAGAGGGCCGATCTGCGTGTCAAAGGCATCCGCGTGCCAGAAAAGGTCCAGCAACTCGCTGCGCAAAGTAAAAAATATTTCAAAAACGCCTTGGGTGAATTTATCTACTACCGCACCTATTCACGCTGGATTCCCGACGAAAATAGGCGCGAAACATGGATCGAGACTGTCGACCGTTACATGAGTTTTATGAAGGAAAATCTTGGCACCAAACTCAAAGATGCAGAATATGCCGAAGTCCGGGAGGCGATCCTCAAACAAGAAGCCATGCCATCGATGCGACTTTTGCAATTTGCTGGTAAGGCCGCTCGAGCGACCAATGTTTGCGCCTACAATTGCTCCTATGTTGCGCCAACAACGTTCCAAGATTTTGCGGAGATTATGTACATATCAATGTGTGGTACTGGAGCGGGTTGGTCTGTCGAAAGTGAAAATATTGAGAAATTACCACAAATCAAACGTCAGACTGGTGAAAAGATGATCAAATATACTGTAGCCGACAGCAAAGAGGGTTGGGCTGACTCACTTGCCTTTGGCATGAAGACTTGGGCAGATGGTAAGGACGTGGAGTTTGATTTTTCACTCTTACGACCAGCTGGTGCCCGCCTTTTGACTATGGGCGGTAAATCATCTGGGCCAGAGCCGCTCAGACAAGTACTTGCGTTTACCAAACAAAAAATGCTCATGCATCAAGGTAAGAGACTTAGAACTATCGACGCTCACGATATTATTTGCAAGATTGGTGAATGTGTCGTGGCTGGTGGTGTAAGACGAAGTGCCATGATTTCACTCTCTGATTTGGAAGATGATGCTATCCGTGATGCCAAGAAGGGTCAATTTTGGAATACTGATCCACAACGTATGCTCGCAAACAATAGCGCTGTTTATAATGAAAAACCTAGCAACACTCAATTTCTTGAAGAGTGGGTGGCTTTGATCAAATCAAATGCAGGTGAGAGAGGCATCTTCAATCGCGGTGGTCTTGTCAAAACTTTGCCCGAAAGAAGGATCAATTTATTTAGACAAAAAG
>CAZHJF010000004.1:14890-15773 GCA_964532885.1 uncultured Candidatus Saccharibacteria bacterium | reverse complement strand
CTCTCTGACGAAATCCTCAAAGAAATCCGCAAACGCCTCCACGACAACGGCGGCTTGATCGGCCCTGTCGCCAAAACTGAAGAGAGTGAGGAGGAGGAGTAAAAGCAGAAAACTTTTTTCATTACTAGAAATGTTAAAGCCACCCGGTAAGGGGTGGCTTTCCGTCTCCTGCTCGATTTATTTGGTTGGGGCGTCCTCTGTCTTTGGACTCGCCCACCACGTTCATTCGACGGTGTTGGCGCATTTTCTTTCGTTGGGCTAGCACCTTTTGCCCGGGCCGTTTTCTCCTTATGGACCAAAAAGGGTCCTTTAGGAGAAAGTCTTGCCATCTCGATCTCCAAAAAAGGAGATCTTTCGACTTTAGTTTTTTAGGTAAACCACACCCTTACACAAATAAAGTGCTTTTTGCCCTTTATTGTTTATATTATATCAAATCTATATTTTTTGTCAAGTAGATTTTGGGTTGGATTTTAAGTATTATTCTGAAGCACTCTCCCGCATATTTTGCGGGATTTAAAAAGGTAAAATATGCGGGACGATGATTTTTATTGTCGCTTCGCTCTGTAAAAATCAATCGCATGCTTGAATACAACGAAATTACAGTCGGCAAGTTTATTATTTACAACGGCGAACCGTGGGAGGTTTTGAGTTCTCATGTTTTTAGAAAGCAACAAAGAAAGCCTGTCAACGCGACCAAGCTTCGCAATCTCATCACAGGTAGAATCACCGAAAATTCTTTTCATGTATCCGAAAAAGCTGAAGAAGCCGAGATCGAACCAACGCCTCGCCCCGCCGCGTGTCGTGCCGAAGAACATCACTCCTATGAGCAACACAATGGAAATCCAGAACGCGATGCCTGCCCAGCGTGTGAGTGTGTGGTAAT
>CAZHJF010000004.1:8959-14880 GCA_964532885.1 uncultured Candidatus Saccharibacteria bacterium | reverse complement strand
AAAGCAAAAATATAAAATTTATTTACGAGGCTAAGGATGAATATTGGTTCAATGAAGAAAATGACGCATCAAAAAGATTTGCTCTAAAAGAAGAGCAGATTGGTTTTGGATCCAAATTTTTGAAGAAAGACACTCTAGTAAAGGCGATGTTGTTCCAAGATAAAATTATTGGTATCAAATTACCAATCAAAATGGAACTCAAAGTCGTTGAAGCGCCACCTAATATGAAAGGCAACACCGCGCAAGGTGGCAACAAAGTGGTCAAAGTTGAGACTGGTGCCTCAGTCAACGCTCCCCTTTTCATCAATGACGGCGATACTATTGTTGTAAATACAGAGAACGGAGAATACGTCGAGCGAGTGTAGACGAGCGAGATCCTGAGATCAGTAGATCGAAGGGTAGGAGCGAGTGTAACTAATCTCCTCCCTGCCTCCTCTTTACTCTAAAGAGGAGGTGACTCATATTTATTACTCAACGATTTAACAATGAGTTGCACTGTCCCTCCCTTTAAGGTAAAGGGAGGTTAGGAGGGATTAGATCCCATTATAAAGAGTTGTTCTGGGAGCTTACCTCTGTAAGATGACCTATCTCGAAATGTAAGGCAAAAGACTCATGAAGCGAGCGCGCTTTACCGCGAGAGCCAATTTACGCTGATACTCTTTTGAGACATGGGTACGTCGTGTTCCCAAAATCCTACCATGAGGATTTAGAAACTTTTTTAGAAGTTCAGTATCTTTGTAGTCGATATAGTGAATACCATTTTGTTTGAAGTAGCACTGTGTTTTTGTTGTCATAAGTTTAGTTTAAATAGGTTTAAAACGGAATATCGTCAGCATTAATTTCTTCTTCTGGATACTCGATCGCGGGCGCTTCACTTTGAGCTTCGGCTTTTTGTGAATTGGCTTGGTTTGGTTGAGCTGGAGTGTTTGGTGTTGAAGCGTTCTTTGGTCCAAATTGGATTCTATCTGCAATAATTTCTGTACGATACTTCTTTGAACCATCCGGCGCATCCCAACTTCGAGTTTGAATTCTGCCTTCTACAAATACCCCATTACCTTTGTGTAGATACTGCTTCACGGTCTCTGCTTGTCGGCCAAAAACTACAACGTTGTGGTAATCGGTAGATTCCTGTTTGGCCCCATTTTTATCTTTCCAAACACGGTTGGTAGCCATACCCATTTCGCAAACCTGAATACCAGACGGTAATGATTTTAGTTCTGGGTCGCGTGTAAGATTTCCATAAATTATCGCTTTGTTGATGTACATGTTAGTTAGAAGTTAAAAATAACTGTTTTTAAAGTTAAGAGATAACAAGCTCATCAATACTTTTATCGATTTCGGCTTCAGATATTTCTGCTTTTACCACCTCCGGCACATCAATATTATCCTTCTTCATAGGCGAAGCGTTCTGGACCTTTACCACTGGCGACATAGTATTTTCTCTTACGGTCTTTATTATCAAGTGTCGCAAAACCGAAGGATTATTTTTTATCTTCAAATCTATATCTCCAATTGCACTTTTTGAAACTTCAAATTTTATCCAACCAAAATAGGCTTTTTGATAGTTGGTATATTTTGTCTCAATTTTTTTTGAGATGTTGTAAGCTAAACCGAGCAAGATTGGGAATTCCTCAGAAATTATATTGGCCTGATTTTCGCTTAGAAGTGTTTGAATTTTGGCCACTTCTTTTGATAATTCATCTTCGCTTATGGTCGGTAGGAGATGGTACCCCACCTCATATATATCCACCTCGCTTTGCTCTACTTCCGGCTTTGTTTTTTTTGTTATTTCGTCCATTTATATTCTCGAATGGCCTCAATATTTTTAAAATATCTGAGCAAGAGTCTTGTTAGTATAAAATAGACTCCGGATCCGAGTGCTCATAAAGTACCACAATATACCCCCCAACCGCAAGGGCACCATTTACTTCAGGTCAAACATCCTATTTGCATTAGACAAAATCGCGAGACGGACAGTTTCTTCATCCTCCCCTCTTATTTCTGCAATCTTTTTTACAACTTCTATCACAAACGTTGGTTCATTGCGCTTACCTCTAAAGGGTACAGGTGCCACAAAGGGCGAGTCGGTTTCGGACATTATAGAGTTTATTGGAGCAAACTTTATCACCTCATCATAGTCGTGAGTAAAAGTAACCACTCCTGTAAAAGATAGAGTAAATCCTAGGTCGAGAAATCTTTTGGCTTGTTCCTTGTTGCCGGCAAAAAAGTGACTATTGCCCTTCAGCTTTACAGCTTCAGGACCTACGGCCTCTTTGTAGGATTCTAATATATCCAAAACCTCGTCGTAAGATTCGCGACAATGCAGCATCATGGGTTTGTTGTGCTTCAAAGCAAATTCTATCTGCTTACGAAACAAAAATTCCTGTCTCTTTTTTTCTTCTTCAAACTCCTCTGGTTTTAACCTAAAGAAATCAAGCCCACACTCGCCAATCGCGACCACCTTGGGATGGGTGACGAGTTTTTCGAATTCCTCTGTATCAAATATCACCCCCTCGCTTCTCTCTCCCCCTCTTAAATTAAGAGGGGGTTGGGGGGAGTTATGATCAACTGGATGCACACCTATACAGGCCCAAATATTTTCATTTTCTTCAGCAATTTTTACCGCCCTCTTCGCGCTTTCCAAATCAGTACCAATCGTTATCGCTCCGACTTGGTTTTCCCTCATCCTTGCGAGTACACCGTGAATATCGGCACCATAGTCCGGAAAGTCCAAATGACAATGTATGTCGATATATTTCATGTTTTTATTTTGTCCCCTCTCTTAAAGTAAGAGAGGGTTAGAGTGAGTTATTTTCTTGCAAATAGCGGGACTTCAGGACTTTTGTTTTCTTTGATGAGTTTTTTTATTTTGTCTGAAGTTTCTGGAAGTATTGGGTCCAACATGCGAGCAACAGAGTACAGCCTCAATACTAAGTCTTGTATCATTTTTTCACCCTGCTCTCTTGTTCTTTCATCTTTGACTACTTTAAAAGGCTGATTTTCTTGTATATACTTATCCATCTCCCCTATTTCTTTCCAAACAAAATCCGTCGCTTTGTTTATTTCAAATTTTTCTAGATAATCGAAAAATTCGTCGGTTATTTTTTCTTCTTCTAATTGTTCAATTTTTTCTGCGTTCAATTTTTCGATATTGCTCTCCGCCATCTTCATTATTCGCGATGTAAGATTCCCAAGCCCATTTGCCAAATTGGCATTATAAGCTTCTTTAAACTTTTCCATAGTCATATCGCTATCTTCAAAAGTTGAAAGCTCACGCGCAACATAATAGCGCAGAGCATCAGTGCCATATTCACTGACCACATCATACGGACTAATTACATTGCCTAAAGATTTGGACATTTTTTGTCCGTCACTGTTTATGAAGCCGTTGATTATAATGTTATGAGTTGGAGGGAGCCCAGCCGAAAGCAGCATCGCCTGCCACATAGCTGACTGCTGACGCAAATTGTCTTTGCCAGCATATTGCACCGGAGTGCCACTCACCCAAAATTTCTCGAACAATCCCAAGGCGATACCTTTGGGTCCGTTTCCTAAGGTCTCGCCTTGGGATTCAGGCCAACCCAAGGTCGAAATGTAATTTACAAGCGCGTCAAACCAAACATACATAACATGATCTTCGTCGTCTGGGACAGCTATACCCCAAGGCATTTTGGTTTTCAAACGCGAGATACTAAAGTCTTGAAGTCCCCTTTCGACAAAAGCTTTGATTTCGTTGAACCTAAAATCTGGGATTACTAATTTTGGATTTTGTTTATATAGTTCAAGCAGTTTATCTTGATATTTGCTCCATCTAAAAAAATAGTTTTCTTCTTCTCTAATTTCTAATTCTTTGTTTGAGTGTAACGGACACCTGCCATCTACAAGTTCTGATTCCTGTTTTTCCAACTCACAGCCAACACAATACTTTATTTTGTAATTTTTTTTATAAATATCTCCGTTTGCGTCGCAGCGTCTCCAAAATTCTTGTGCCGACTCTTTGTGGTGAGTATCGGTTGTGCGCACAAAATGAATATCTGAAGCAAGTCCCAAAAGTGGTATGAGCCCTTTAAATTTTTCGGCCCACTCATCTACATATTTTTGAGGATCTTTACCTTCTTCCAAAGCCCGGGAGTGGATCTTTTGCCCATGTTCATCTGTGCCAGTATTAAAAAACACATCAAAGCCAGCAAGTTTTTTGTATCTTGCGATGATATCCGCTCGGATTATTTCCATCGCAAAACCAACGTGAGGATCGGAATTTACATACGGTAGAGTGGTTGTGATATAAAAAGCCTTTGCCATTACTATAGACTACACCACCTCCCGCCCTTTGCGCAAACGCTCAGTTTCGGCAATTTTGTTTTTTTCATAATCATTTAGGAACTCCATCAGCATAGTAGCTATTGGCACTGAGATAATTAACCCCACAAATCCAGCGAGCTTACCACCAACAATCAAGGCAACAATAGAGATAATCGGTGGTACACCAACAATTTTGCGCACCACCAAAGGATAGATTAGTTGATTCTCAAACTGCTGAATAATAATATAAAGACCCACCACAAGAAGCGCGGAGGTCATACCATCAGAAATCAGAGCAATGGTGACAGCTGGGATTGCCGCAAGTATCGGACCAAAGAGTGGGATTATTTCAAACAAGCCAGCGAGCACAGCCAAAAGAAGAGCGTTCTCAACTTGCAAGAGCGTTAAGCCGAGAAAAACCAACATCGCAACAATGATTGCGAGCACAATCTGACCCTGCATCCAAAGACCAATTTTATTTTGCGAACGCTTCCATAAATCTAGAGCGTAGCGCTCATGTTTTGCGGGTATAACCATTTTCAAAAAGTTTGACACACCATCAGCCTCCATCGATAAATAGAAAGACAAAACGATCACTAAAATAAATGAAAGTACACCACCAAAAATTGTGCTCGCCGTTGTAAAAAATCCATTTGAAAGTCTGTCGGTTGCAAGCTCAATTTGGTTGACTATCTCAGCCAAAGAAAAATTTTGAGAAATACCTTGAATTGCCGAATTGCCCGACAGAAGTTCACTATTTTGTAGAGGGTTCCAAACTTGTAACTCCCCTAAATACCCAGGCAAAGACGAGAGAAACGCTGCTGATTGCCCAAGTAACGGGAGGAACAAAAAATAAAACATTACCACCAAAACAAGAGCAATGATCGAATAGATAAACAAAACAGCAATAACCCGAGGTATGCCCCGCCTCAAAAACCACCTAGTACCAGGCTCCATAGCTGAAGCGATTATGATTGAAAGTGCCACCACCAGTACAACGTCTCTAACCAAAAAAAGGGCGACAAAAAACAGAGCAATGAGTATAATTTTTACGATTGAACCGGAACTGATTTGGATCATTTTTTCTGGAGATGAATGATTTGGCATAGTATAAGCTCTTAGCTTTTAATATTTTGTACTAGATGCTAACGCAAATCAAGTTAGCCATTGATTTTTTCCGCTAGATATTGAATTAAATCTCTTTCTAACACTCGCTCCTGCTTACCTGTGTCTCTGTCTCTTACTGTAAAGCCGTTATTCTGCTCTAGTGTTTCAAAATCTACTGTCACACAAAACGGCGTGCCGATTTCATCTTGTCTCCTATACCTTTTGCCAATATTGCCATTGTCGTCAAATTCACACCTAAAGTGCTTTTTGAGCAATGAGTGTATCGTTTCAGCTTTAGCTACTAGTTCGGGTTTATTCTTGAGTAATGGAAAGACTGCAACCTTGATTGGAGCAAGTTTTGGAGAAAGTTTCAAAACTACCCGAGTATCCCCATCAAGCTCATCTTCATAGTAAGCATCAGAGATGAAAGCTAAGAACATCCTGCCCACACCAACCGAGGTCTCCAAAATCCAAGGGATATATTTTTCACCTGTATGAGGATCGGTGTAATT
>CAZHJF010000004.1:0-8949 GCA_964532885.1 uncultured Candidatus Saccharibacteria bacterium | reverse complement strand
CGGTGCCAGAATGCTTCATGTGTTGAGTAAGGTCATAATCAGATCGGTCGTGAATACCTTCAAGTTCATCAAAACCAGTTGGGAAATTATACTCTATGTCCCAAGCGTCTTTGGCATAAAATACCAAGTTTTCATGTTGCACAAACTTTAAGTTTTCGGGTTTGATACCAAGACCAACGTACCAATCAAATCTATTTTGTTTGATTTTTTCATATTCTTCTTTGTTTTCATTTGGTCGGACAAAATATTGAGTATCGGCTTGCTCTAATTCGCGAGTTCGAAAAAGAAAATTCCTTGGCGAAATCTCGTTGCGAAAAGCTTTGCCAATTTGTGCAATACCAAAAGGTATCTGCATCCGAGTTGAATTGACGACATTTTTGAAATTGAGATAAATACCCTGACAGGCTTCGCCCGGCAAGTAGACTGGGTTTTTGCCCTCACTAGTAAAATCACCGAGATTTGATTTGACTAACAAATTGAAGGCACGCGCCGGAGTAAAATCGTGAGAGCCACATTTTGGACAAGATATTTTGTTTTTGTTCTCATCGAAAAGATTCTGGAGCTCACCTTCTGACATCTTTTCATCAGCAGATACACCGATATTATTTAGTTCTTTGTCCACCCTTATTCTGGTATTACATTTTCGGCACTCAGAAAGTGGGTCAGAAAATCCACTAGTGTGGCCCGAAGCCTCCCAGACTCGAGGGTCTTTGAACATAGCCGAGTCAATACCTACATAATCATCGCGCATTTGCACATGCGCTTTCCACCATTCGGATTTTAGATTATTGAGCAGTTCAACACCATAAGGTCCAAAATCATAAAGACCAGCCATACCGCCATAGATTTCTGAACCCTGAAAGACAAATCCCCTCCTTTTACAGAGGGACACTATTTTTTCCATTTTGTTATCTTCTGCCATAGAGCCATAATAACTCACCGCCCCTTCTCTTACAACATATAAACAAATAGACCATTTGAGTTTTACTGTACATAACCATCACCAGAACGATAAGTCGGATCACTTGAAAAATCTGTGGTCCCCTCCTTGCCGACAGCTCTGACGCTCGCACCTGTACCCTTATCGACTCCAGTAAGAAGTGGAGCTGAAATGATGAGTGGGATTGAGTTTATCTGACTCACGCTTGGCAAGATTTCGATTTGAAATACCACCTCTTTGCGCACACCCAGACTACCAGTATTGGACAACACTGATCCTGCTTTCCAAACCACTTCGTTCGTCACTTGATTATAAGAAATGTTTTCTGATTGTGGATAGTAAGCACCGGTCCATTTTACATAAGGAGGTAATTTCGCCCGCACTTCAATACTACTCACCTGATTGAATGAATTTGAAATACTCCATATCACACCATATGTTGTCGACACTTCTGCCTTGGGTGGAATCGGTCCAGTATTTTCTATATTTCCAATCGATCTCACCACCCTACTCTCAATATTAATATCTGTACCGAGTACAATTTTTCGACTTTCGCTCGAACTAACAATCTCAGCTGAACCTGATTCTAAAACTCTTTCACCGTTAGCTTTGATGTTTATCAATATTTCTGGTTTAGCACCAGACTTGACCTGACTATATGAAAGTGGAGTGAGACGGAAATAAAAATTTTTCTCTTCACCTGGTGCCAAATCAGAAAGTTCTGGAAGACTGCGTTCATCCCACAAAATCGTATTGTCGATCGATCTATAAAAACCATCTTGACCGGCAGTGATTTTGTTTTTATCTAGAGCCGCACCGGAGAGCTGTACACTGATATCAGTGTGAAATAGTCTAGTGGGTAAATTGTTTCTGACTGTAAAATCAACAGTGATCTCTTCACCTCCTTTGCCAGAATAATCGCCTTCAGTTTTACCGCCAACAGAAACACTTAGGCCGACAAAAGGTTTTTTAACCAAAATTGACTCCGTTAGGTCTGCGATCACCACACCAACTTTTCGATTATCGATTTCACTTGCAGTACCAGCCACAATTCTAAAAACTCGCTCTTCATTATTTTGACCAACAATACTACCTTTGATCACGATCGTCTTTTTTTCACCTGATTTCAAAGTATCAAATCGCCAGGAGCTACTTAGAGCGATCGGTTCGGGGCTATAACTTTTTGGCACAAAACCAAACGGATATTCAACTTCAACCAGAAAATCGTTTAAAGTGTCGCTTGTATTGGAAGCCACTTCGATCGCAAAACTGATTTCTTGGTTTGAATTAACTTCTTTCGGATAGGTCGGTGTGATAATAACCGGCGCCGAACTGATAGACACATCATAACTTTTCTCCTTGAAAAAGGTTGCACTTGAATTGGCTACTCTATATTCAACTGATAATTTGATAGTTTTTACCGACTCCTTTTCACCAAAAAAAACTGAGGAGATTTTTTGGCTAAAACTTTTGCCAGACTCAATCGAACCAACTTCAAATCTTTGCCGCTTGAGATCTTCTGACAACTTTTCTGGATTGCGAGTCCCTTCGGGATATTCAACTATCAAAGCAACCGACTCGAGATTGGTATTGTTTTCGTTTAGTACTGTTATATCAAAAGTATTGGTTTGTCCTCCCCCAACAGAAAGCGGTCCAACAACTCTGATATCAACATTTTTAGAAGAAACCAAATTACTACCGCCTAAAAAAACAAAAGCTGCCGTACCAATGGACAAAAGAAAGAAAATTAATGAAGCGATAAATATTTTTCTCACAATATGATGTTTGCTATCGGTTATATGGCTCACGCGCTCTGCCAAAGTATCAATCTTGCTCTGACCAATTTCTTGCCAATCAGTGTTTACAACCTCCTCCTCGCGGTCGATTTGGGTTTGGCCCTTATCTATAATTTCTGGCGCTTTGCGCGAATAGAGTTTGCGCTCTAGTCGATCGAGTTTATTTTTCTGATCGTCCGATAACATATGGCTATTATATCATGAGTTTATCTCTGCCGCCGCGAGCGCTTCGTTGATACGAACCACCAAGTCGAGTTTGCTTTTTTGAAATAAGACGATTTCTGCTTTTGAAATTGTTGAGCAAGCCATCGCCTCGTCCAAAGTAGGATCATGCCGCAAAAAGCCCAAAGTACAGAGCAGTCGCGCCACCGTAGCCACTTCAACTATTTCCTCTTCTGCCTCTTCTGCGTCCTTTATATATTCAAGAAATGAGTCTATGATTTCAAATATTTTAGGGTTTGATTCTTCACCAGCAACAGCAATTCTAACCAAATTTAGAACTCGAGAGATAATTGAAATTTTGCGTTTTGAATTTTTGTTGAGTTCAAAGACATTACCCTGAGCTCTGTCACTTACTAGTAGCCAACCCATCTTTCCATGCAAAAGCGAGTATTCTCCGAAGGAGTATTCTTGTATGCCAGCCTTGAGTTTAGAGGCTGCAACTCGCGCCGACTTGACCTGCGCCGAGACAAGCCCCAAATCAGGTGTGAGCAGAAGCACCCGCCGATTATCGACAGATTCAAGCAAACTAGCAAGCACTACGCCTCGTGTGTGATGTTTGTGGTACATCCCGTTAGTGAATAGTGGCTAACTTTTTTTGAAAAGCTACCATTTTATTTTTTAACTTGTAATTTTTGCAAATACCAATTTTATCGCAACAATTCGATTGAACAAGCTTTTCTATGCCATTTTCTACTACGGGATACATATTCTGAATTTTAGATTTTCAAATTCTACCACCTCACCATCATTGCTTTCAAAAATAATTTCAGAGACGTTGGTTGGCTTTTTTATTTCTTCGCTAAGAGACTCGATAAAAGCTTTGCCCTTTTCGTCGGTATCGACCAAAAGCTTGATGGTGTCGCTCGGTTCTAGCCCCTTTTGTTTGCGCAAATCCTGTACCGCCCGCACAAACTCGCGCATCTGCCCCTCCTTTTTCAAATCCTCTGTAATCGTTGTATCGAGACTAAAACCACCATTTAATTGTTTATCGAAAACAATCTCTTTGACATTGACTTCATCTTTGATTAGTTCGACTAGATCAGGTTTATTTTCTAACTGATCGTTTTGGATAGTCAACTTACCAAGGGGTTGTCGGACTTTTATATTTTCTTTATTCCTAATCATCAATATTTCCGACACCATATTGCGGACGAGTTGCATTTCTTCAAGTAATTTCTGATCAACTTCTCCCGCCTCTGGCCAGCTACAAAGGTGCACACTTTCCTCGTCACCCTCTTCTTTGAGTTCACGATGCATGTCCTCAGCAAAAAATGGAGCAAAAGGTGCCAAATACTTGGCTAAAGTTTTTAGAACGTAAGTGATTGTATTCTGAGCATCATTTTTGTCTGAAATATCAAAAGATTTAAACCTTTCACGCGAACGACGAAGATACCAAGTCGAAAGATCATCAACAAAATCCATAAATGGCCTTGCTGCACGATCGAGCTCATACCGATCAATCGATTCGGTCACCTTCGAGCCTAATTCGTTGAGTCGCGAAAAAATCCACCGATCTAATATATTTTTTGATTGATTGTTTGCATTGATTTTTTCATTTGAATTTTTATAGAGAAGATAGAAATCCAAAACATTTCTTAGTCTAAGGAAAAGTTTTTTATGCACCTCATCCAAACCTCTTTCAGAAAAAGCCAGATCTTCTGCTCGAACCACAGACGAGGTGAGTAAATAATACCTCAAAGAATCCGCTCCATATTTTTGAATAACATACATTGGATCGGGATAATTTTTGAGACGTTTAGACATTTTTTGACCATCTTCAGCCAAAACCGTACCATTCACGATCACATTGTTGAACGGTGACTTATCAAAAAGACCCGCACCAAGCACAAGTAAGGTATAAAACCACCCCCTGGTTTGATCCAAACCTTCAGCTATAAAATCTGCAGGAAAAAAATCCTCAAATTTACTATTTTCGAGTTTTTTGCCCTGAGCAAAACTAAACGGATAGTGTAATTGAGCATACGGCATTGATCCCGAATCATACCAAGTATCAAAAACCTCCTTAATTCTCTCCAGCTTATCACCATTTTCATCAAAAAGTTCGACTTCATCAATATATGGCCGATGCAAATCTAATTCGTAATTTTGATTATGTGGTAATGGTACGAAATCAAGATCTTTGATAACAGCATTACCAATATAATCTGATTTCGGGTCTGTCTGATTTTTTGTCCTTATGTGAATAGTGCCAAGCATATCTGTAGCTTGACTTACCGCTTCAAGCATCCAGAGTGTAATACCGTGCGCAACAATCAATACATTCTCATTTTTATTTAGTTCATCAATTTCATATAGAGCATTTCCAACTCTCTTCTTCACATCTGTGAGAGATTCTGCTCCGCTTGGAGTCTTGAAAAATCTTTCATATTGATCTTTAAAAAATGAAAAATATTCATTCCAAGTTTTACCTTCAAACTCACCTGTATTTATGTCTACCAATCGATCATCATAAACAATAGACTCTACAGGAAGACCGAGTTCTTGAGCGACAATTTTTGCAGTCTCTTGGGCTCTCGAGAAAGTTGAGCTATAAATTTTGGTTATTTTTTTATCATCTAGATACAAAGCGCTCGCTTTCACCTGTTCGATACCTTTGGGTGTGAGTTTGATAGTACTGCCCGTCTTGTAACTTGTAGTTCCTGTAACGTTACTCTCCGCCTCACCATGACGCATCACAAAATATTTGTTGCCGGATTTTTTTGATAACTTTCTCAAATCATCTACACTGCCGATAATTTTTACTTCACCTATTTTATTTCCACCTTCTCGGCGGACAGATCGCCAGACGGGCAAAGGCGCGCCCCAGTAGCGAGAGCGCGAAACAGCCCAATCTCTTGCTCCTTCGAGCCACTTACCAAATCTATTTTGACCAATTTCTTGTGGTACCCACTTTATTTTATTGTTGAGTTCGATCATACGTTCTTTCAAATCCGTTACTTTTACAAACCACGATGAGGTAGCGTAGTTCAAAAGTGGTGTATCACATCGCCAACAATGCGGATAAGAGTGGATAATCTTTTCTTTGGCAAAAAGCGTATTGTGATGAGCCAAATATTTTATAACTAGAACATCGGCAGACTGATGAGCGTTTTTGTCTTCGTCGGTTGATTTGGGTTTTACAACTTGCCCAGCAAAATCAACAATTTCTGGTTTAAACTTACCTTCAATATCAACATGTTGAATAAACGGCAATTGATAGTTATTACCAAAATTCATATCGTCTTCACCAAAGGCTGGGGCAATATGGACAATGCCTGTGCCGTCTTCCATCGTCACAAAATCTGCACCATAAACCTTCCAAGCATTTTTTCTATTTTCTAATTTTTCGTTGCTGAAATAATCAAAAAGTGGTTTAAATTCTAAACCGATTAAGTCTTTGCCATTTATTTCTTCTCCTGATTCGTATTCCTCTTTAATTACAGACAAACGTGCTTTGGCTAGTATAAAAAATTCATCTTTGATTTTTATTTTTATATACTTTTCTTTAATATTTACAGCCAAAGCCGCATTCCCTGGTAGGGTCCACGGCGTCGTGGTCCAAGCGAGCAAAAAAGTCTTTGGTTCATTTACCAACTCAAACTTAACATATACTGAAATGTCAGTAATATCCTTGTAACCCTGATTGACCTCGAAATTTGAAAGAGTTGTACCGCAACGTGGACAGAGGTGCATCGACTTAAACCCTTCATAGACCAAACCCTTATCATAAAGTTTTTTAAATGAAGCCCAGACTGATTCGGTATAAGTCGAATCCATAGTTTTGTAGGCATTTTCCATATCAATCCAACGCCCAACTCTGGGTATAATTTTTTTCCATTCCGAATCATAACGCAAGACGCTATCTTGGGCCGCTTGGTTGAATTTTTTGATACCAAATTTCTCTATATCTCTTTTTGTCTCTAGACCAAGCTCTTTTTCTATCAGATTTTCAATTGGCAACCCATGACAATCCCAACCCCAAACCCGACGGACATTGTAACCTTGCATAGTTTTATAACGCGGGATCACATCTTTCATGGTACCAGCAAGAATATGCCCATAGTGCGGCAAGCCCGTAGCAAAAGGCGGGCCATCATAAAAAACAAAGTTGCCCTTTGGGCTCTCCTTTTCAAGAGACTTTTCAAAAATTTTGTTTTCCTGCCAAAACTTTAGAATCTCCTCCTCTCTTTCGGCTGTTTTTGATTTCTCACTCATTCTCCCATCTTAGCCGATTTTTCATTCTTTTTCAAAAGATTAAAGGCTTTTTCGAATTCCTCGGGCAAAGGCGATTCGATGGTAATAAAAGTCTCATTAGGCAACTCTAGCTTGATTGAAAATGCATGAAGAGCTAAGCGGTTAAAAATTGGGTTGGGGGTTTCGGGTCCATAGAGCTTATCGCCCACTACTGGGTGGCTGATAGCTTTGAGGTGCACGCGGATTTGGTGAGTTCGACCAGTTTTGGGTTTAACTTCGAGATAAGAAAACTGGGGTTTGGTCCCCCTCTCTTGTAATAAGAGAGGGGTTAGGGGTGAGTTATTGACAGGAGCCAAAACCTTATACTCCGTCACCGCCTCGCGCAATTCACCCTTGGCACCAAACTCGGCCGACCATTTGCGAAAGTCAGAAGCGCTTCTACCTATCGGTTTGTCGATAACTCCACTCATTTTATCCTGTGAAAAGTGACCCCAAACTACGGCGTGATAAATTTTCTCTACCTTTCTATTTTGAAATTGATCTTTGAGATAAGCAAAAGCTTCATGGGTCTTAGCGACTAGTATCACCCCGCTCGTCTCGCGGTCGAGCCGATGCACAATACCAGGCCTCTTTACTGTTTCCCCATTTTGCAAAGTCTGTACCTCCCCCACTTCTTCAAGTGCGGGATAATTTGCCCGCACCCAATCCACCAGAGTATCTCCGTCACTTCGCCCGTCTGAATGCACCAATAGCCCCGACGGCTTATCAAGCGCCAGCAAAAATTCATCTTCATATAAAATATTTATTTTCATTTTTGTAATACTAATTCAGAAATCCTTTCAATCCAACCCATAATAGTCAGAAAAATTTTTGTGTCGTGAACATAAATATCTAAAGTTCCATGTGGCAGAGTTTTTCTTTTTTGCAGACCAGCCTTACTTGGCTTAACATAAGTTTTATAAAACTTGTTTCTTGGTACTCCTGATATTTTTGACCAATATTTTTCCGTCTTTTCTATATTAGCATTTTCGAACGTGTGTATATGAGCATGAAATTTATCATCGGATACTTTACATATCTCCCGAAAAAACCTCATCATAACCTGTATTATAACGGGGTCGCTATTTGCAAGACGCACGGACCAATGGCCCGTTTTTCCACCCTCACCCCAGTAGATCATTGTGCCAATTATTTTTAATTCTTTCTGTGATATTTCAGAAATGTCTTTCTTTGCCACCTCAATTATCGCCCTCCTTTTTTTATGTATATTAGCAAGCCGACTCAATCTCCTTCTTTCAATTGATTCTACACTTCTGCCTCTTTTAGAAATCTTATTTCTTTGACTTTTTGTGAGCACAACGTCTCTCGTCCATAAGCTAACACTGGCTTTTGAAAAGCCAGTCTCTTCGATTATTTGATTCATAGATTTTCCCTGCTTTCTTAGTTTTCTAGCCAATTCCCTTTCTATTGTTTTCATATGTAGAGTTTATCATACATAGTATATAAAATGCCAGTCTATATTATGCCCAGATTGAAGATATTCCCATATTAATGTATAAATATAAAGAAGCACGCTTAGCTCAGTTGGTAGAGCAACTGTTTTACACACAGTAGGCCGCAGGTTCAAGCCCTGCAGCGTGCACCATGCTCCCGTAGTTCAATGGATAGAACAAGAAACTTCTAATTTCTAGATCTAGGTCCGATTCCTAGCGGGAGCACTAGAAAGAAATTTTTTCTACAAGGATGGGTCTCTGGGTATTTTTAGTTCCCGGTTTTTCAACTCCTCTCTCTTACCAA
>CAZHJF010000003.1:10831-17264 GCA_964532885.1 uncultured Candidatus Saccharibacteria bacterium | reverse complement strand
GCTCGAACCCGGAATTTCTTTTTCTATTCTAGCGATACAATAATCGCGCAGTTTACTGAGACGTCTCTTTTCTGATTCTCGCTTGTCGACTGCTATTTCAAGCGCTTTAGCGAGGCCCACAGCACCGACCACATTTTCTGTCCCTGGTCGCAAACCTCTTTCTTGACCGCCACCAAAAATACTCGGCACTACTTCAACCTTTTCTTTGATCACCAGTACACCAACACCTCTCGGACCATAAATCTTTATGCCATCGAGAATCAAAATATCAGCCCCAAGCCTTTCGATCGAGACATCTTCATACAGTGCGCTTTGCGAAGCGTCAACCATAAACACCGCTCGCCCACGGATCAGCCTGCTTATTTTTTGCACAGACTGCAGGGTGCCAATTTCGTTTTGAGCATGCATCACAATGACAAGTACGGTTGTCTCTTTTAGCTCACGCTCAATCGCTTCTGGTCGGATTAATCCATTTTCATCTGGCGACACAAAAGAAACCTCGACACCCCAATTTGACAAGGCTTTGACTTTTTGAAGCACTGACGGATGTTCGATGGTTGTTACGATTATGTGTGGGTTCTGATTTTGTTTTTTGGCATTCTTGACTACCCCATCGATCGCAATGTTGGCCGACTCGGTTCCTCCAGAAGTAAAATAAACTTCACCTTGTTTGCAATGCAAAAGGCGCGCAATTTTTATTCGCGCTTGAAGCAAAACTTGCTTGGCTTCCTCACCTTCAGAATACAAAGACGATGGGTTGCCCCAAACCGTCTTAGAAACCTCGTTCATTAATTGCAAAACACTACTATCAACAGGAGTCATGGCTGCAAAATCCAGATAGGTGCGTTTCTTTTTGAAACTAAACATATACAATATTTGTACCTCAAATTTTGCAAAACAACAACAAAACAGTTACAATGCGATCTGTACGTTAAATCACGATGAATTTTCAATACTTTTTTAACCTCAATAATATCCTTGTTTCAGTTAGTCTAATTCTAGGGATAATAAACTTTGCTCTACTCATCTCTGTTCTAATCAGACTGAGAAGAATATTTAGAGGCAGTGACGGCAAATCGATTGAAAGTTTTTTGAATAGCGAAAGAAAAACTATTGCAGATTTGATCCGGTACAAAGAAGAATCGACCAAATATCTTTCGAGTCTTGATCTTCGAATAAAATCAAAAGTGAGCAGTGTGGAAGCATCGCGTTTCAACCCATTCCACGGAGCAGGCATAGGAGGTAATAACAGCTTTTCGGTATCACTACTAGACGAAAAAGGCAAAGGTATTGTATTGTCCGGACTGCACAGTCGCGAACGAATGAACGTTTTTGTAAAGCCGATCCAAAACTGGAACGGAGAAATCGAGCTAAGTGATGAAGAGAAGGCTGTCTTAAACAAAACTAAGGACGCATTGTATCAAACTACAAAATAGTTCATGATCTGCATAACATATACAAATGAAAAATCTGGAACAAAAATTAATAGAGAGACCTCCCGTGGTTGTTATCATGGGTCATATTGATCATGGCAAATCAACTCTTTTAGATTATATTCGCAAATCACACGTGGTCGATACCGAAGCTGGCGGTATCACCCAACATGTTGCCGCTTACGAAGCAACACATGTTTTTGAAAACAAAACCCGCAAAATCACCTTTCTCGACACTCCCGGACATGAAGCCTTTCACAGTATTAGAGAAAGAGGTTCCAAAGTAGCCGACATTGCAATTCTCGTTGTCTCGGCAGAAGACGGTGTCAAACCTCAAACCATAGAAACTCTAGAAGTAATCAAAAAAAATAACACTCCATACATCGTAGCGATAACCAAAATCGATAAACCGGGAGCCAATATTGACCGCACCAAACAAAGTCTCGCAGAAAATGAAGTCTTGGTCGAAGGTTGGGGTGGTGACGTCCCTTCGGTGCCGCTTTCATCTAAAACCGGCGAAGGTGTAAATGATCTTTTGGATATTATTCTGCTTCAGGCTGACATGTTAGAGCTCACAGGGAATCCAGATATCGGAGCAACTGGTATTGTGATCGAGAGCAATATGGATCAAAAACGAGGTATCAGAGCCACACTCATTATCAAAGACGGACAATTTGAGATTGGAAAATTTATCGCTACCATTGGTGCTTTTGCCCCCATCAGATTTATTGAAAATTTTTTAGGTGAACAGATCACAAAGGCAACATTTTCTTCACCGGTACAGGTTGTTGGTTGGAGCAACATGCCCGCCGTTGGCAGTGAGTTCAAAATTTTTGATACCAAAAAAGAGGCCGAAGAATTTGCTCAAAAACAAGATTTCAATACTTTCAATCTACAAGAAACAAATCTCAATTCAGAAACCGAATTGCCTATTATTATAAAAACCGACACCCAAGGCTCTCTTGATGCAGTTATTGGCGAATTGCGCAAAATATCAAATGAGAAAATCGGTGTGAGAGTGATATCAAAAGGTATCGGGCTCGTTAATGAGACAGATATAAAAAACGCTCTGACTAGCAAAGCCATGATAATCGCCTTCAATGTACCCGCTGACAAAAATGCTGGGGTCTTAGCTCTACGAGAAAAAGTTTTGATCCACACCTACAAAATAATTTATGAACTAATCGACTTTATGAAGCGTGCCCTGCTCGAAGCAACACCAAAAGAAAAAGTCGAAGTGATTTCTGGCAAAGCCAAAATTTTAAAAAGTTTTAGCACCAACAAAGACAAGCATGTCTTAGGCGGTCGAGTCGACGAAGGTGAGCTCAAACAAGGCGATTTGATCAAAATCATACGTAGAGAAGCGCATATCGGTGACGGTAAAGTTAAAGAATTACAAAAACAAAAAATTAAAACCGGTTCTGTTTTGGAAGGTCAAGAATTTGGCGTAACACTTGAATCAAAGATAGAAATCGTCCCCGGCGATTACATTTTTGCTTCTTCATTTATTACACGATAATGAGCAAGGGCAACAAAGATCAGAAAATGGCAACTCTCCTCATGCATTTGGCGGCAGAGTATTTTAGTCGTGAGGGCAACAGGGAGAGCTTGATCACTTTTACTTACGCCGAGATGCTTGATAGAGGCAGGCGTTCAAATATATATTTCACAGTTTTACCAAGCGATCGAGAGGCCTCCGCCCTGCAATTTGTCAGAAGAAAGCGCAATGACTTTAGACTCTTTGTAATGCAAAAAAATCTATTTGGCTTTATGCCTCAAATAAACTTTTCGATTGATGATGGCGAAAAAAACAGACAACGTATCGATGAACTTTTAAATAACTCCCAGGTAGACAGTAGCGAGAGCGCAAGCTAAAATGCATAAACGGCCTAGTCGCCAAGTGGTAAGGCAAGAGTCTGCAAAACTCTTATACGGCGGTTCGATTCCGCCCTAGGCCTCCAAGATAGTGTAGTTATTTATAAGCCGAACCGATCGCTTGGCTTATATTTTTGAAACCGTCCCTTTTTAGATAATAGACAAGTCCTCTATTGATTTCAGAGACAAGTTGCGGCCCTTCATAGATAAGTCCAGATATGAGACCAACAAGCGAGGCTCCTAGACAAATCTTTTTATAAGCGTCTGCGGCAGAAAAGATACCCCCCACCCCGATTATTTTTAGCTTGTCACCACAATATTTATAAGCTTCAGATATTCGCTCGTTACTTATTTTCTCTGTCGGTTTACCACTTAGTCCCCCGCTCAGGTTTGGATCAAAATTATCTATAACGCCATCGCCTCTTTTTTGTTTTCTAAGATTGCCCAAAATCACTGCTTCAACCTTAAAATTGAGACAAATTGAAAGCAATTCTTCCATATTTTGAGTGTCGAGCTCTATCGGCATCTTTATAAAAACCGGTTTGGTAATCGGCAGTGAATACAACTTCTCCAAAAGTAACTCTAAATCACCTTTGTTTGTAAACGGCTCACCGCCAAAAGTGTTTGGGCAGGAAATATTGATCTCATAAATATCTCCCAAATCCGCCTCAACAAAAAATTTGAGACAATTGTAATAATCGAGAATACCAAGATCGCGGTCAACGGTTTTGGGACTATTAGTTTTGCCGATTGAGACGACAAGCGGTATATCGGTTTTGTGTTGTTTGAGTCGATCGACCACAACCTTCGCACCATCATTTTTTAAGCCATAATTTACAAGTATAGCTTCAGATTTTGGTAATCTAACCAATCTTGGTTTTGGATTGCCTGCGTAAGGTTCAAAAGTAACAGTACCTACATCACAATAACCAAAACCAAGCGGACCCATAACTTTGTACGACTCTGCATTTTTATCAAAACCCGCCGGTAGACCGATCGGATTTATAAATTTGATACCCCAATATTCCTGCTCCAGAGTAGGATCCTCAAAAGAATAAAAGTGTTTGATGACGCTTCTTGCTAGATGGCTGGACCCTAATAACTTTGCTATTTTTGTAATCTCATCATGGACAAACTCAGGATCTTTACTAAAAAAATACGGCTTAAATATATTGTTATAAACCCCACGCGAAATTGTACCAGAAATTGACATGTGCCTAGGGTGGGAGTCGAACCCACACGAGCAAAAAAGCTCACGACATTTTAAGTGTCGGATGTCTACCAATTCCATCACCCAGGCATTTTTCGAGGTTTGATATTCTTCCCTCTGTGTGTTGATTGCAAACTATGACAATTTGGGCATAATATTCTTAAATTCTCTAAACGATTATCATGACGATCTCCATTTATATGATCCAGTTCAACTGGTATCCTGCCATCAAGAGAAGATTTTGCCCAACCGCACAGTTCACATGCTTCTACTTTTAGTCTATCTCTAAATAACCTTTTTTTCAATTTGTAACTCTGGTAATCATTGCCTTTTACGAGTATATTTTCAATTGGAATGAAAGGTCTAAAGTATCCTGAATTACCTTTATTCCATGCTTCGCCTAAAAAATGGTCAATATTAAGACTTAATTCTTTAATATATTTTTTGATTTGTTCATAGTTGCCACCCGCTTCTCTGAGATTTAATTTTGATATAACCTGACGGTAACTTCTGGAAGTTTTTACAGCAATTATTAAATTTTCATTTGTCCAAGTCCGTTTTCTCATTTCAATAATTATATCATCAAACGGTAACCGCAATCTAATACCTTGTGCACAGTCTACCGTATAATGGCATATTGATAAATATAGAAATTACAAGTATATTATTAATAATCCGCCCATAGCTCAGCTGGTAGAGCAGACGCCTCTTAAGCGTAAGGTCCTAGGTTCGAACCCTAGTGGGCGGACAAGCTAAAAATCAAAACTGCTTTTGATTTTTAGCTTGTCCGAGCCGGTAAGACAAATTTATAAATGCTGGGGTGGCGTAATTGGTAGCCGCGTTAGTCTTAGGAACTAATGGAGTAATCCGTGGAGGTTCAAGTCCTCTCCCCAGCACAAATTAACGAAGTAAATTTGTGCTGGGAGAAAGCAAACAATTTTGCTTTCGTGAGAGGACTTGAAACCTTGAGTATATTTTCGCCCAGCTTTGCTGGAAGAAAATACGAAAGGTATACAGATCCTGTAAGGATCAAGATTCCTCTCCCCAGCACCACTTCGCCCTGTACCGTTTGTTACAGGGCTTCGCATTGCAAGCACACAATAGAATATAAAAATTTAGCTGTTGACATAAATAATTTTACTTGGTATTGTTTTGTCCAGAAAAGAGGCGAGGAAATGACAACATGTACGAAATGTTTTTGCCTTCTTGAAAAAGGGCACTCTTATGTAGATCCTGAAATAGAGCCGAGGCCTGCTCGGGTTCAGTCTGATCTAGCAAAAAGTAGGACTGGTAAGTTCAACTATGAGCTTAATCAAAATGACTTTATTAAGTTTGGTAATCCGAGATGCTCTAAACATCGACACGAGTATCAGGTTCGTCTCGACATCCTCATGATTCTTCGGCAAATTAGACACGACGAAGAGCACAGAAAAGTTCGCCAGTTTTTTGCGGGTTTTAGTGACATGCTCGAATTCACACTTAAAACTCGGTTAGTCAACTGAATAGAGGCAATTAGTGTTGGCAAGGCTCCACTTCAAGTTGCATCAAGCGACTTGAGGAGGAGCCTTTATTTATTGCATAAATCTTTTTTTACAGACAATATGACTCAAAACTGTTACAACTTCGTTCCATGCGGAGCACAAAATGAGCCACTAGCACATATCGCTCTGGATTTTTGATGGTTTTGTGATACAATAAGGATAGGTGTTTGTTTCGAATGATTACTGTCAAGGAGTGTCCGCCTTCGCTAAAAGCTTCGGCGGGATGCTCAATTTTGCAGCCACCTTCGGTGGGCAAAATTGGCAGAGGAAAGTCCGAACACAGCTCCAATTTCGGTTGGAGAGAATGGTAGCGGGTAATCCCCGTCGCCAATTTTGTTCACTAAAAGTGAGCACAAAATTGAGCGCCCGGTGGA
>CAZHJF010000003.1:0-10821 GCA_964532885.1 uncultured Candidatus Saccharibacteria bacterium | reverse complement strand
ATTCCCGTCTCCGCCTCTTCGGCGGACGAGATGCGAACAGTGACGTCCAAGTCGAAAGACAAGGAGCTCCCTCGTGGAGCAATCGTATGGCAACATACGGGTGCAACGGCTAAATTCTTACTTCTGTGCAAGGCCGAGCCCCCACCGTATGGTGGGTGGAGTGCCGCTTGAGCCTCCGAGCAATTTGAGGCCTAGATAAATTATCATTACCGAGTCGAGGTAAAACCCCTCGATAAACTCGGGGTAAACAGAATTCGGCTTACGAGAACAAATACCCATTTTTATGCAAAAACCGTCCGCAAGGGCGGTTTTTGCTTGCATTTTTCTGTATTAGTGATATAATTTTTAGAGCTTGTTATTTCACATCAGGAGAAAAAAATGAACACAAAAGCCCATTTCAGATCTCTAATCGTTGCTGGGGTGATTTACACGATGGCAATCGTCGTGGCCCTCTCGGGATCATTCGACAACAAGTATATCAATGTCCCCGTTATCATTACCGCATTTTGCGCATTCCACCTCGTGGTGAGTATAATGCTCATTAACGAACGGGAGCTCGGCGCAATGTTCTTCCTCGGTCGTCCACTTGGCGACCTCAACGAATCTGGGCCGTACTTTGCCTTTTGGCCTTTTGTTTATATACGAAAGGCTACAAGAAATATAGTACAAATCGAAATCGGCGTATTAACACCCGAGGAGAAACAGAAGGCTAAAGCCCTTGAGGGTTCAGCATCACTTTTCCTCTTCGAAGATCCGCTTCACGTCAATTGGTCAAACCTGAAATCAGCTGATTATAAAGATGATGTGCAAAAAAAAATGGAGGCTGAAAAATACAAGGATGACCCGCTAGCTAAATCACTTGTCACAGAAACTCACGTGACTGTTCGGTTCGAAATCTTTAGCTTAACTGCCGTTATCAGAAAAGCTGGTAGTTTGGAAGAAGCAATCGAGCTGATACAAAGAGCAACAATAGCGGCCTTAATTTCTTACGCCGGAAAATCGTTTGTGGCCAGAGCCATTTCCAATATGGAGGATGTGGACAATTGGCTCAAGAACAGGGTCGAAGAGTTTGTCGCTGACCCGGGAAGTGAAGCATTCAAAAAAGACCCTGGCAAGTCTTGGGGGGTAAACATACGGAAAACACAAATAACCAGGATCGGCACGGCCAAACGCATCAGTGAAGCTCAGGCAGATCAAGGTAAAACAATATACAACGCCCAGGCTGAAAAGTTTAGACTTGTCGAGACAGCCCAAGGTCAGAGCGAGGCTACCAAACTCCAAGCTCTTGCTGATCGAATCAAGTTTTCTCAGGAAGGTGCAGGTAAAGCAGAGGCCGAGAAGTTCCTCTTGTTCGCAAGACAGGAAGGATTGCAGAAACTCGCACAGCTCGCCAACACGACAGAGGGACAAATAGTCCTTCAACTCGAAGCCTTAGAAAAGGGACTTGAGTTTGGAAAAACTGTCATCATTCCAGCTGAGCTTTCAAGCTTGGTTGGGGTACTGAGCAAGAAACTCACTCGACCTTAAGTTTGTCACTTTTTTCTCCTGAACCAAGCCATCTTCCGCATTAGCGGTCGATGGCTTGATTTTTTTATATATTATGTTAGAATGTGTAGGGAGTATATATGACAGTTCTGATCGTAGCTATCCTTCTTGGTTTGGCCATTTTCTTCAAATTTAGAGACCAGATCAAGAAAAAAACATCCGGACGGTCCATCGACCCTCGAATTTGGACTGTGCTCATTATCATAGTGGGGCTGGGAATATCAAACTTCCTGATTGCCTCTCTCTCGCCATGGCTGTGGGGTATTATCAACTTCAACAGTATTACTCTCACGGCCTTCAATGTTGGCATTGGGTCCATGTCTTTTTTGCGAACTGTGAAAGCAAAAGATGACAAAGGCAACCCAACAAAAGAGGTTGACCCTACCGCTTCAAAGTGGGCTAGCATAATTACAATCGCTCTCGTGATTGGCTTCGGCTCCACTGTCTATGAGAAATGGCAAAAAGGAAACGGAATCGGAGGCGGGAGCGGGCACTACGCGGTCCGAGAGCTCAAACCCGGCGAATGGAGCAAGCCGCCTGTGGTGAACCCAATTGGCAATGTCACCATGAGCTTGTTGGTGACAGGGGTGACGGAAGAAGACAAGAAAGAGTGCTATATCAGAGTGGATAATGAAAAAATCGTACCACTCAAGCACGACTTCAAAAATGAACCAAGGACATATGAGTCCTTCGAGTTTAAGTGCAAAAATAAAGGGGTGCTCATCGTCGATGTCACCCGAAACTAAAGAGCCGCGCTATGCGGCTCTCTTTTTTTTACCTAAAAAAATTTTAATTACTACTTTGGTCCCTGCACTGTTGCCGGACGGTCTTTGATATCGAAGGTGTCTAAAACGAGATTCAAAATACCATAAACGCTAAACATCACAACCAATCCCACAATGCCAAACAAAACATTTCGGCGAGCAGTCTGAAGATCTTTACCATCGGCATTGCGGATCAAATTGATAATGCCATAAAAGAAAACAATGGTCGCTATGACGAAGCCCAGAGTAATAAGTGGGTTCAAAATAAGGTTGGCAATTTTACCAAGCAGTGCGGTAATAGTCATAAATTTGGATATCAACTAATTATATATTCATTATACAACCAAACAAAAACAAAGCGAAAGTCCTTGTGGACTTTCGCTTTGTTTAAAATCAACTTTTGGGTAGATTTACGGCAAGCTGCCTCCAGGGATAAGGTTGGATGGATTGACCGGTGCGTCCTGACCAGGAGTGATACCAATCGCAGTACCCAAGAATCTGACAAGACCCCAAACTGCAGCCATCACGAAGAGAGCAACAATGCCCCAGATCATGAGATTTTTGGCCTGATCTTTGTCCTCTGCGCCGCCAAGCAAGTATTTAGCCAAGCCCCAGAAAAAGAAGAGTAAAGCCAAAGCAAAAACAATCGGAATAAGAATTTCGATAATATCGCCGATCGAACTTGCCAAAGTTTTAACATTGCCCAAATTTGGTGCTGATTGAGCACCCGAGACCAAAGGAAGCAAAAACGCTCCCAAACCAATTAAAGCTATTTTTTTCATTTTGTTTGTAAACTAATAAATAATATTTAAACGACCAATATTTCTACTTCATCAATAATACCATTTTTAGATATTCTTTCAATGAGTAATCCACACTTCCATCGCTATGAGTCAAGTTGGCTACCGCCCCCACCAGCACCGGATCCTCCAAAACCTGGGATCTCTATATTTCCGTTTTGATTGATACCGAGCTCAGTGCGAATAAGTCTCACAATACCCCAGACTGATGTCATGACAAAAAGAGCAACAATGCCCCAGATCATGATTGACTTGCCTTCTTCTTTACTCCCAGGACTCACCGAACGGATATACATGACGAGCCCCCAAAAGAACAAGAGTAACGCAATGGTCATGACCAACGGAATCAAAATCTTAGAAATTATCTGCGAAGCGGATGTGAAGAATGTCTCTGTACCCTTGAGTTGTTGAGCAAAGGCACTAATTGGCAAAAAAGTGAGGGCAAGATAAATGGGCAATATTATTTTATTTTTCATATGTTTAATTATAATTGATTATCAAATTATTGTCTTCGTGCATCGATAATATTGGGGATATTGAGCTCGGTGCGAATGAGCCTCACAATACCCCAAACCGAGACTGCGACAAATAGTCCGACCAATCCCCAGACCATAACCCGCTTTGCCTCCTCTCCGGCCTTTTGACTGCTATTTGCGCTATTTGCAATATATTTGGTAACACCCCAAAAAAAATAGAGCAAACAAAGAGAAAATGCGAGCGGGATAAGCACGCTGTTTACAATATAATAAGACCTATCCACAAAATCCATCACACCCCTCGCATTTGTAACCGTTGGCAAAACCCACAAACCCACAATCAACAATATTTTTTTGTATGAGTTATTTATCATGTTACTTAACTTCGATTTTTGGTATGCCGACATTGCCGCCAAAACCAAACTCGCTTCTTATAAAGGAAATGATGCCCCAGATAGAAGTGAGGACAAAGAGGCCGATAACGCCCCAGATCAATAAGTTTTTGGTGTCTTTTATATCTTTGCCATCTCCAGCCGAGCGTATAAATCTACCCACACCAATTATGAAAAAAAGCAGAGCAACCACTGCAAGCAAAGGTATGATCCTCAGCCCCATTGATACAAAAGTATTTATAATTTCGGTTACGCTGTTCATTTATTTCAATTGTTTGATAGTGGTATCTATAGCTTGGACAATCACCCAAGCGCCAAGCAGTATCGCCGCTCCAATCGAAGTATAGAGCAACATATCGGTCGCAGTTTTTATCTTGCTCATATCGCCCCCTGCCGTCACATAAGTAAAGCCAGCGTACATGATCATAACAACAGCGATCACCCCGCCAATCGGAAATAAAACATCTTTGATAATTTTCTCGACCAGAGTACTCAAATCACTCGCGCCTTTGAAAGGGTTGGCAAATTCAATTTTTTGGGTAAAAGCTGTAGTTGATTTTCGTCCAGGGATACTATCATTGTCAGCTGGCTTGCCTGGAATAGTGCTATCCGCCGCAAAAAGCGCTAAAGGCATAAGGAGGACTATTGAAATGATGAGGTGAGTAAATATTTTCATGCTTAATAATTCTTAAAATTTTAAAAAATCATCTAGTTTAACAACATTTTCATTGATAAGTACTTTGGTGATGGCCTCTACCACGAGCCAGGCCGAAATAATTATAGCAAAACCGATTACTACATTTTTCATCATGTTTAGAGCTTCGGTTCGTTTGCCTGAATTGGCCGGATTGAGCATCATAATAATCCCCGCCCAGGCGATCATGGCCGCCGCTATTGGAAAAGATATTTTGATCAGTGTATCTATTAGTCTATTGGCCATCTTTACGAGATCATAAAACGAACATTCATCAACTATACGACCGCTTTCGTCTTTCATGTTGCCGCAAGGCACGATAGGTACGGTCTCGGCAAGGGCCACGCTTGGCACAGAGGCATAAACTACCACCCCCAGCATCAAAAGAACCAAAATTCTTTTTTTAAATTCAAGCCGGTTTTGGTTTTTTATAAATTTAAACATTTTATCTAGAGACAAGTGAATCGATCTCTCTCGAAGCACGCTGTATCGCTTCAGAAACTCTCGATCGACCGCTTGTAATTGATTCTATCATGCTTTTAAATATGCCATCTGTTTTTTCTGGATCTGGATCTAGCCAGGCTCGAGCCCGAATCGCACTATCAAAAAAGACACTCGAATAGGCTCTCTCTTGTCTCACTGACAATAGATCTCGGCGCACTGGAGGCAAGACTAGCACCTCAGCTACCTTGGCCGCCCCAGTACGTGCGGTGAGTATTGAAGAGACCAAAAAGGCGGAGTTTGGATTTTTTGAAGCTTTGGTGATCGCTAGTCCATAAAATTTTCCAAAAGATACGCTGTTGCCACCCTCGCGCGCCGTAGGCACAGTCGCCACATCAAAATTCAAATTGGGATTGCGGAGCTGAATCTGTCTCAACTCACTCGCCAAACCAAAATACATCGCCAAATCCCCGCCCAAAAAATAATTGAAAGAATTTGGCAAAGACCTATTCCAAGAATAAGAAGACTTGGAAGGATTTGAGAATTCGGTATAGAAAATAAGTGCGGCTTCGGCCGGTATAATCGGTTTGTTATAACTCTCAGCAAAAACACTTCTGAGCCCTTTACCCTCCCAAATCGTAAGTGGTGTCCCCGCCTGCATTGCCAAGTTGGCCACAATGTATTTTGCATAATTGATATTTGTAAACTCACCCAAAGCAACTGCGCTCTGCTTTACATTTAAAGCACCATCAATCGAGGTAATCTTGTCCGCCAGATTATAAAATTCATCCCAATATTTTGGTGCGGCGGTAATTTTTGATTCATTAAAAACATTTCTATTCCAATACATAACCAACGGATCGACCGCAATCGGCAAAGCCATAACTCCTTCCGAGGTAGTGAAGATTTCTGACCCTTCAATAAAATCATCTCTAAACTGTCTTTCAGAATAGACGCTATAGGGCAAGGTCAGGATTTTGTTGCTATGTTTGACTATTTTATCCGAAGACAAAATAAACAGATCCGGCCCAGTACCCGACGCTAAAGCTTCGACAAACTGTGCATCAAAATCCTCTTCGCGGACATATTTATATTGAACTCTGACCAAATCATTATTATAGATTTCAGTACCGGCGATGATGGTGTCGAATTCTATTTGTGGCACACTACCCCAGACAGAGATGTTTACAACCTGTCCGCTGGTCCCACGGTAGACAGAAAACATAATAACTCCACCGACCAAAAAGAGTCCAAATATAATTAAAATAAATACCTGAAATTTACTCATTAATTTTATTATACCAGAAACTTGACTAACGCATCTAAAAAAAGTGAATTACGAAGCGACTTTGAAAAGTTTAAAAACAGATGAGTGAAGCGAGACCATCGCCTTCGCGCAACTTCATGATCCTCACACCCTGAGTTGATCGGCCGAGTGTTGGGACCTCACTGAGCTCAAGCCTTATAACTTGACTCTTTTTGGACATTGCCACCAACTCATCTTGAGCGAGAGTCACAACAGCAGAAGCCATGATAGTGCCAGTTTTGGCCGTTACACTTGCTGTCTTGATACCAGAACCGCCTCGTTTTTGAATTTTATATTCAGAAATTGGAGTTGTTTTGCCGTAACCATTGGCACCTACCACCAAAAGTTTTGCTTCTTTTTCGGAGTCTTTTGAGACCGGGTGTGCGCCTACAACACTATCGCCCTTGCTGAGCTTTATAACTCTCACGCCACCTGCGGTGCGTCCCATTTCTCTTATGTCATTTTCTTTGAAGCGGATAGATTGTCCCTTAGAAGTGACTACCACACAAGAATCACCTTTGGTCACCTGAGAGACTGAGATTAGTCGATCGCCTGTTTGAAGCTTGATCGCAATTATACCGCTTGAGCGTACGTCAAAAAAACTTGCCGCAGAGACTTTTTTACCTACACCCTGTTCGGTTACCATAAGCAACGACAAGTCTTTGCTGTCTTTCAAATTTTTGGGCATTGGCAAGATAGAGGTAACTTTTTCACCCTCAGAGAGAGCGATGAAATTCATAATCGACTTACCTCTGGTGGCCCTTTTACCCTCTGGAATATCATACATTTTGATTTGGTAAGCCTTGCCACGATCAGTAAAGAAGAGTAGGTCGGAATGAGTACTTGCAGTCAAAAAGTTGGTGACAAAATCTTCTTCTTTGGTATCGAGATCCACCACACCGACACCGCCACGTTTTTGCTTTTTGTATTCTTCTGGATTGGTACGTTTGATATACCCACCCGCAGTCAAAGTCAGAGTATTTTCTTCTTCAGGAATGAGGTCCTCGACCGAGAGCACCTTCACACCACCTTTGACTACCTTAGTGCGACGATCATCACCATACTTTTCTGAAATTTCAGATAATTCCTTTTTTATAATTGACCAGATCTTCCTTGGATTTTCCAAAATTTCTTTGAGCTCTTTGATAAGTTTTTGGACAGCCTCAAGCTCGTCTTCGATTTTTTGACGTTCCAGACCGGCAAGCTTTTGCAGACGCATTTCCAAAATTGCATTGGCTTGAATCAAAGAAAATTTGAACTCCTTCATCAAGTTTGCTCTAGCTGTCTCTACGTCTTTGGATTTTTTGATGAGTTTGATAATTTCATCGATGTGATCAAGGGCTTTTTTGAGACCAAGCAAAATGTGTTCCCTGGCTTCAGCTTCTCTCAGATCAAACTCTGTGCGTCGGCGGATCACGATCTGACGATGCTTCAAAAATTCTTCAATGATAGACTTGAGTGAAAGAGTCTGCGGTATGCCATCGACGAGCGCCACAATATTCACATGGAAAGTTTCTTCGAGTTGAGTGTGTTTGTATAAATAATTCAAAACCTTTTGTGGATGAGCGCCGCTCTTCAAGTCGATCACCACTCTTATGTCATCGGTTGATTCATCGCGGATACCTTTGATACCGTCGATCTTTTTGTCTCTGACCAATTCAGCAATTTTGACTTGCAACTCAGCCTTGTTGACGCGATACGGAATCGAAGTAATGATAATCTGCGAACCGCCTTTGCCATCGACGATCTCAGCCACACCGCGCGCCACGATACCGCCACGTCCTGTCGTGTAGGCATGTTGAATATCTTTTTGATTGAAAATAATACCGCCCAAAGGGAAGTCGGGCCCCTGAATAAACTGCAACAAATCTTCGGTCGTTGCGTCCTTGTTGTCAATCATATAAGCGCAAGCGTCTATAACCTCGCGCAAATTGTGTGGTGGCACGTTAGTCGCCATACCAACAGCGATACCGAGTGTACCGTTGAGCAAAAGCTGAGGCACGCCAGCAGGCAAAACCTTTGGCTCCTTTTTGGTGCCGTCATAATTGGGATGAAAATCAATTGTGTCTTTGTTGATATCGCGCAACATTTCACCTGCAATCCGACTCATCTTGGCCTCCGTGTACCTCATAGCCGCAGCGGAGTCGCCATCGACAGAGCCGAAGTTGCCCTGACCAATGATGAGCGGATAACGCATTGAAAAAGTTTGCGCCATCTTGACCATTGATTCATACACAGCCGAATCGCCGTGCGGGTGATAATTGCCCAGCACTTCACCGACCACTGCGGCGCTTTTGCGAGTCTTTGCCGTCGCCGAGAGGTTCATCTCATGCATGGCAAACAAAATTCGGCGATGCACCGGTTTTAGTCCATCACGAATATCTGGCAGAGCTCGATCGGTAATAACCGACATCGCATAATCGATGAAAGATTTTTTCATCTCCGACACAATGGATCGTGCCACCACTCCTCCGGTAGGAAGACTTTGTTCTTTTTCGTTATCTTGCTGTCGTGCCATAAACTAAATTAGTCATCAAATTATATCAAAATCGAGTAATATTGCCACTTTTAAAATTATAGATCTGTATCATAATAAACAAAATAATGGCTCTAAATAAGCGTATAATACTTTATTTTCTTTCGTATATCTCAATGCCGGTGATGAAAGGCACGAGCACATCCCCAACCGTCTCGCTAAATTCTTGGATAGATTTTTTAATTTCTAGAACTGTATCAGAAGCGGCCCTTTTGGAAGTCTCAATAGGTGAAATTGCCTCACTTGCCTCCAAAACTTGCGCAGTTTGTGTTGGTTTGGCTGCCAAAGTATCATTTGCCACGGTGCCATTTTTAAAAACTCCTTTTGAATTTAGCCAGCCGGTAAAAATAAATAAAGTGAGAAACAAAGAAAACACAAAAGCCAAACGTCTTCGGTGTTCTTCTGGTTTATTGCGAATGTTTGCAAGAATTTTTCGCATTTTTGTATTTTAACTATTGGACACTTAATACTACTATTTCTCCTTGCCTACCATCTAATTCTTTTTTCTTGATAGTTAATTTATCTATCGCGCCAACATTTTCTTGTCCAGCCTCCTTCATAAACTGTTTCAAACTCAATTCACTATAATTCATCGGGATAATAATTGCAGGTTCAAGCGAAACCGCTGTGCGATAAGCTTCGGCAGGACCGAGCACACCTTCGCCACCAATTGGTACAAACAAAATATCGACATGATCAATCGATTCCAATGCTTCGCTCGAAAGAGTGGGTTCGGCCAAAGCGCCAAGGAAACAAAGGTTCATATTTTCCAAATTTACACTATATATAGTATTGATGATTTCAGATCCGCCATAGCGAGATACTGACTGGACACCTTTGACAAAAATACCTTTGACTTCGTATTCGCCAGGACCCTTTACAACAAAGGCTTCCTTCTCACCACGGTTGGCCTGACCACTGCCATTCATATCTTTGTGATTTACACTTATGAGTGCAATATCGGCACCAAAACTGCCAGACTTCAAATTTGATTCCTTGGAAATAGGATCAAAAGCGAGTACAGTGTCGCCAAATTGGACCTTAAATGACTGCTTGCCTTGGTAACTGATTATCATGTAAGAAATATATCACAAAAAAGTTTGGATTGAAATAATCAAATTCAAACTTTAGCAAAATGGCCAGGAGTTGATTTATTTAGCAATATATGATTTAATATGCAGGTGCGAATTATTGCTCTTTTTATTTTTCTGGCGGGGGCCGTCGTGCTCCCCGCTCAGACCTTTACCGAGAATTGGGAGCTTACCCAATTCTCTGATCACCCCGAGCGCTTGACCTTTCAGGCGCGCACACGCCCCGGCGCGCTCGAGAAAACTTCTGTCCTCATAAAACACCACGATGCTAACATTTTCAATGGCGAGATGGTGAGCTTCTTTCTCAAGACATCAAAGGGTGCGACTCTTTTGGGTGAAATAACTCTTGAGAAGACAGAGAAAGGCAATCTCTTTGATGCCAGTCTATGGTGGGATGAAAAAGGTCTTAAGCTTTCTGAGCAGGAGCGCCGGAGGATCCTGCACAAGGTTATGTCTTCGATCTGGGAATGGTCAGAGGCCGACAGGATAAAGCTCTGGCCGTTCCTGCGCGAAATTCAATAGTTTTGGATTTCGCCGGCCCCGACGTCGTTCGGGGCCTTTTTGTTGATAAAAGGCTGGGTTTTGATATATTTAGTTGGTAGTCGCCTTTTCGGCGACCTGCCGAGGAGGCAGGCTGGACGATTAGCTCCCCGCCCGACTCGCAAGACGAACTGTGAGTCGTTGCGGGCGGGAGTTGTTAGTCGTCTTTATTATAAAATATTTGCGCGGTTAGCTCAGTTGGTAGAGCGCGTCATTGACGTTGACGATGCCGGGGG
>CAZHJF010000002.1:0-17416 GCA_964532885.1 uncultured Candidatus Saccharibacteria bacterium | reverse complement strand
GAGCAGAGGTTGAAGCTCATATCATGAACAAATATCAGTTATAAAAAACTGCCGATATATCTCGGCGGTTTAGAATACAGAAATAATCCAATACTATTTATTTTTATCTGTCATCAGAAGATGGATTATAGGTACCCTCAAATCTCTTATTTGGAGGAATATAAGCAGGCACAATATCGTCAGGAATATTTGCTTCTTGTTTTACTGATCCTACCTTAGGCCCGCTTTTTTGTGAACGTCTGCCACTTCTCTTATCAGCATCTGCATAAATTGGATGTAAGTCAGAATTATCTGGTTTTTTATTTACACCAAAACCAGGTTTGGTATCTTCATTATTATTCATAAACTCAAAACCAGTCTGTTGCATATCTAAATATTACCACTCCCAAATTTTATGTAAAGAAAGGCAATAAAATAGAAATTGACAAACGTGGGCATTTAGTATTTAGTATGTCTGGAGGTCCAAGTGCCGATTCAACTTATTTGCCACCTCTTTGGAGACTATTTTTTACAGTCTTCGTGGATGGCAAACAATAAAACTAAACGTTGGCTCCCGGCTATCATCCATGCCTGCGTTTATTTCGTACCGTTCCTTATCATGCTCAAACCTTCACTTTTCGCAGCAGTGATAATGGTTGGGACACATGCGCTAATTGACCGATTTAGGCTCGCACGTTATATAACGTATGCTAGTCATTTTTTGGCGCCACCGAATGAATGGAAAAAGTGGAGTGAATGTAGTGGGACGGGTTATCACCCTGAATCAACTCCACCGTTCATTGCAGTGTGGTTGATGATTATTGTGGACAACACAATACATCTAACAATCAACGCCATCGCTCTGGCTTATCTCTAGAACAAAAAATCAACCGCCCGCTGAAGCCTGCGCTTCTAGCTGGCGGTTTTTTATATTTATTAAAATAAAAACCCACCGAGCGGAATAACCGCATTCGGTGGGTCATAGTCGAGAGGTTATCGACTTCTGATGTTGCCGGAAAGGGTAGAGACGCCCCCACCGATTGGGCCAGCGCAGTTTACATTGCCCGAGACCGTTTGGACGGAGCCAAGTATCTTTCCTCTTACTTCAACATCTCCACTCACGGTGGTGATGTTTTGAGTATCTCCCGAAACGTCAATTTTTTGACACGCATCGGCATCGATGCGGTCAACATTTCCGTTGACGGAGATGTTAATACTCTTTGCATCGGGAGTGACATCTACGCCGTCCACGATCACTTTCCCGTTATGGATCGTAATGTTGCGTCCCCCAGTAATGGCGACGCCGTTAATTACAACGGTGTTCATCTTAGGTCTCCTTTACTTTGATTGAATCTGAAAATCAAGTTACTTGATTTGTTATTATTATATACATATATGCTATAATTGTCAAATTATCGATGTGTGTTTACACCGCGAAGCTTGAGGAGCTTTGCGACGAAAGCGAAGTGGTGGACCATAGCGGGATCGAACCGCTCGCCTCGCCCATGCCATGGGCGCGCTCTACCAAATGAGCTAATGGCCCCTCACATAGAAAAAATATTTAATTTCCATGTGAGGAACTGTTAGTTAGGATTTATCAAAAATAGCTTACATCGTAAATATTAATATATTCTATCAAATTAACAATCTTTACAAATATTCGAAATTGGCTAATATAATCCTTTCAAGGACGGTCTTTTGTTTGATAATGTTTGCTTATAATCTAGTCTAATAATATGAAAAAGAAGTCAAAAGCAGGCGCTCCGACAGATCTCGACAGAGTCACCAATTATATTTATGAAATGGGTATCCACATGCATACCCCGCGCTCCGGACTCTGGCTTTTGGGTAGTGGTGAGCAGTCAGTGGCGGAGCATCTTTTTAGGGTTGCGCTGATCGCATACGCTTTGTGTCACTTTGAGCCCACAGCTGATAAAAATAAAGTGATACTCATGGCTCTGGTACACGACATTGGCGAGGGTCGAGTTTCTGATTTAAATTATGTCCACCAGCGCTACGGCAGATTGATTGAGAAGCAGGCCGTCCAAGATATTGCCATGAGCGTACCGTTTGGTAAGGAAATAGAAAGCCTATATTTGGAAGAGCAGGAGCGGGTCACTTTGGAAGCCAAGCTGGTCAAAGATGCCGATCAGTTGGAGGGATCGCGACCTTACGTGGTGAGGAAGAAAAGGGTAACGCCAAAGCTCGCGGTTGGGCCGAGACTGCTATCAAAAGACTCAAGACTGATATTGCTATCAAACTGGCAAAAAAACTCATGCAGGTCCATCCTGACGCCTGGTGGCATGACGGTAATGATGGTTGGTTCGTCGACCGCAATCCCAAGGATCAAAAGTGGAATGTGAAGTAACTGACTTGTATTTTTATGCATACTATGCTATAATATGGAGTAGAAATTTACTTTCGAGATAAAAGGAGACCTTATGTGGGAAAAAACCACAGCTAACGACCTCCCGAAGGTGATCAACCTTCGCGGAGAAACCGCAGACAAACTCGCAGAAAACTGGGTCATGCTACCCGGGTTCGGTCGGAAGGAAATTCTGGTCCGCTGTGGTGTTCGGGGCAATGACCACCTTGATGTGTGTATGCACGAAAACCTCGCAAAACTTCCCGGCCTTGTGACCGATCAAGAGTTGCAGGCTGTGGTGGACATTCTGGCGCGGTACGGCGAAATTTCTGGCTTGTGGTATGCAAGCCGGTTTAATACTGTCGACCCAGTCCCTCGGTGCTCAGAGGAGACGGATGACTTCTATCCGTCCGATCTGGTATCATAGTACGAAACCAACCGCCCCAACGGCGACGAACCAAAATTCGTCATCGGAGGAGGCGGTACGCCCGGCACTGTAATGGTGCCGGGATTTTGTTTGTCAAAAAATATTAAATCTATCGCAAAATTTGGTCGATTTTGGAGGCGAGGATGAAGTCGTTTTCGGAGAGGCCGTCAATCGCGTGAGTCGAGATTTTTATTGTGACATTTTTGTAGTCATGCAATTTTATATCAGGATGGTGATTTTCTGATTGAGCAATTGAAGCCACTTTGTTTGTAAATTCCAAAGCCTCCTCAAAATTTGTAAATTCAAATGTCTTTTCGATCGCTTTATTATCTAGGAGTGTCCATTGGTCGATATTTTTTATATACTTTTCAGATTCTTCATGTGAAAGTGGCAGTGCCCCGCCTTCGCAAGGTACACAGTGCTTATCACTTAGTGGACCAAAGCTACCGAGTGGTGTGCCGAGGATTTCTCTTTGGTTTTCTTGAGCCAATTTATCTGAGTCGGAATTATATGCAATATTTGTGCGAATTGGTGCCTTGCGGATAATGTCTATAATTTGTGTTTCATCATCGGTAATGGTGTAAAGATCGAGGTCGTCGGCATCAATATAATTTTGTGAGAGGATTTGTTGCTTGAAAAAATTTTCTAGTGGGCGCCAATAATCTTCTGATACTAGAATGATTGGAGCTTTGGGGATCTTGTTGGTTTGGATGAGAGTCAAGATTTCGAAAAATTCGTCGAGGGTACCAAAACCGCCTGGAAAAAAGAGATAAGCCTCAGCAGAAAAAGAAAGACAGACTTTGCGACTAAAGAAATAATGAAAAGAAATTTTGTTCGTGATGTATTCGTTAGTCTTTTGTTCATGCGGCAAAACAATCGTGAGTCCTAGTGAGTTACCGCCGCCTTCATAAGCACCTTGGTTTGCTGCACCCATTATACCAGGGCCTCCTCCAGTGATAACTGCATATCGAAGCTCTTCGGCAATTCGGTGCGCCACCCGTCTTGATTTTTCATAATATTCGTCACCCTCCTTTAGGCGAGCAGAGCCAAAAAAAGTCACAGATCGAGGATAACTTTTCAAGAATTCAAAGCCGTCTCTAAATTCTCGGGCTATAAGCTCAACTCTTTTTTTGGCGGCTTCGCTTATTTCATAAAGAGTCATCGGTGTGTTTACATTGTTTTCTGTTTTCATATACACCATTGTAAGACTAGATGATGTAATGCGCAATTGTTATAGATTTGATTTGAAACTGAAGATTGTTGTGCTAATATTCAACTAATTAAGAGTTACAATATATTTATGAGAAAGTTATCAAGAAATGAGTGGATCGCTGTGTTTATTGCTATCGGCTTTGTCGGCTATACACTTTTTGGCGGTTCTATTAATAATGTATTTAAAAAATCAACAAGTATGTCAGATTCAAATAGCGCATCGGTTCAAGGTGCTGTCCCTGGTAATGTAATCGTGAATGATCTGGTCTCAGGTGATGGCGCTCTGGCTGAGACCGGCAAACTTATATCGGTTCACTATTTACTTAGTCTACAAGACGGCACGGTGATCCAAAATTCCAAAGATTTTGGACAGCCTTTCCGTTTTGTGTTGGGGGCAGGTCAGGTCATCCCAGGTTGGGAGATGGGTTTTCAAGGTATGAAGGTTGGCGGCAAGAGGACAATCATTATTCCACCTGAATTGGGTTATGGAGCACAATCAGCTGGTCCGATACCAGCCAACTCAACTTTAGTGTTTACGGTTGAGCTCATTGGGGTAGAAGATGCCCCTATCGTACCGGTGCAATAACGAGCACGCAAGCTTTGATGTTTCAATTTGAAATTGTTAAAAGAATAAAAAATAGTCTAGGTAGAGCTGGGATAATTTCTACTCCACATGGAGAGATAAAAACCCCAGCTTTTTCGGTTGTAGGTACAAAGGCCACAGTAAAATCGGTTACACCTGAGCAGGTAAGGAGTACAGGTTCAGAGGTCGTGTTAGCAAATACTTATCACTTGTATTTAGAACCGGGCGAAAAGCTCATAAAGCAAGCTGGTGGGCTCCACAAATTTATGAATTGGGATGGGCCGATAATCACAGACTCGGGCGGCTTCCAAGCATTTTCTCTTGGTGTAGCATATGGACAGGGAGTCAATAAATTTATCAGCAAGGATATGCCTGAGCTGGAGGTTTTGGCCAGGGGATATTCAGATGCAAATGAAAAAAAAGCAAAGATTACCGAAGACGGAGTTGATTTTAAATCTATTATTGACGGTAGTACTCATTTTTTCTCTCCAGAAAAATCAATTCAAATCCAAAATGATTTAGGGGCAGATATTATTTTTGCTTTTGATGAGTGCACATCACCGCATGCGAGCAAAGAATATTTGGTGAGCGCAATGGAGAGGACTCACCGCTGGGCCGAGAGAAGTCTTTTGGCTCATAAAGAGGTTCAAAATAATCAGGCTCTTTTTGGTATAGTCCAAGGAGGTAGACACGAAGATTTGCGCAAAATAAGTGCTCAATTCATAGGCGGTATGGATTTTGCTGGTTTTGGTATAGGAGGATCTTTTGTCAAAGAAGATATGGCCACTTCGGTCAGGTGGGTAAATGAAATTTTGCCAGTCGAGAAACCAAGACATCTCTTGGGTGTCGCTGAGCCTGTAGATTTATTTTTAGGAGTTGAGAATGGCTGTGATACGTTTGATTGTGTAGCGGCAACTCGCATGTCGAGAAACGGAAGTATTTATACTCTACAAGGTAAAATAAATATTACGAATGCAAAATTCAAAGCTGACTTCTCGCCTCTCGATCAAAATTGTGACTGCTATACTTGCCAAAACTATACCAAAGCCTACGTAGCCCATCTCTTTAGGTCACATGAAATGCTCGCCGCCACCCTTGCCACAATACACAATATTACTTTTATAAATAAGATTATGGTTGGTATAAGAGAATCAATATTAACCGATAAATTTTTTGATTTTAAAGATAATTTTTTGAATAGATATAATTCGGCAGCATAATAGTGTTTGTGTTATACTATTGCGTTAAATTATGTCAAATTTTAAATTACATAGTAATTGGCCACCTGCCGGCGATCAACCAAAAGCCATCGAAAGTTTGGTCACCGGTATAAAAAAAGGTTTGAATCATCAAACTCTTTTTGGTGTGACCGGATCTGGCAAAACCTTTACGATTGCAAATGTTATAGCCAAAATAGACAAACCAACACTCGTTATTGCCCACAACAAAACCCTGGCTGCTCAGCTCGCTCAAGAGTATAGGGAGTTTTTTCCAGAGAATGCCGTGCATTATTTTGTATCCTACTATGACTTCTATCAACCAGAGGCTTATATGCCGATAACTGATACCTATATTGAAAAAGAGGCCATGATCAATGAGGAGATCGAAAGATTGAGACATGCCTCGACTCAGGCGCTTTTGTCACGCAAAGATGTAATCATAGTCGCTTCGGTCTCATGTATATACGGACTCGGTAGTCCAGAAGAATACCAAAAAGTAAATCTGAAAATTGAACAAGGCATGAAGATAGCACGAAATGATTTTTTGAGAAATTTGATCACAATCCACTTTGAACGCACCAATGCTGATCTCAAGCCAGGGATGTTTCGTGCCCTTGGCAACACAGTCGAGATTATGCCTGTGTCAGAAAAGGTAATTTATAGAATTGAAATTATTGAAAGTAAAATCAATCGAATACAAAAAATTGATCAAGTCTCGCGCACGATTATCGAAGACATAAATATCTTTTATTTATTTCCAGCTAAACATTTTATAACTGGCGAAGATGATATAAAAAGAGCTGCCAATCAAATAAAAAATGAGTTAAAAACACAATTAGCAAAATTTGAAAAAGAGGGCAAATTGTTAGAAGCTGAAAGATTGAAGCGCAGGACAGGCTATGATCTCGCTATGATAAAAGAAGTCGGGTATTGTAACGGGATAGAAAATTATTCGCGCCATTTTGATGGTAGAGAAGCGGGCGAGCCGCCTCATACTTTGTTGTCGTATTTTCCCAAAAAACCTGATGGCAGTCCTGACTTTTTGACAATCATCGATGAGTCACATGTGACCGTACCTCAAATTGGCGGAATGTATGCGGGAGATGCTTCTCGTAAGGATACTCTGATTGAACATGGTTTTAGATTGCCCTCAGCAAAGGATAATCGACCCTTAAAATTTGATGAATTCACTGCGCGAATTGGCGAAACTATTTACACCACAGCCACACCCGGTAAATACGAATTTGAAAAAAGTGTTAGTCCAAATGGTCAAGTCGTCGAGCAGGTGATTCGTCCGACTGGACTTATTGATCCACAAGTTTTAGTCAGACCAATTGTTGAAAAAAGTTTCCTAAGGTCTCGCCTTAGGAAAGGTTTCCAAGGCGAGACCTTAGGAAAAGGGGGCTACTCAGGTCAGATCAAAGATTTTGTATCAGAAGCAGAAAAAGCGATCAAGAAGGGCAATCGTGCTATTGCTACAACTCTAACAAAAAAAATGGCTGAAGATCTCTCTACTTATTTGAAAGAACCTGGAAACACATCAAAAAAGTCCAAAGCTATCAAAGCCGAATACCTCCATAGTGACATCAAGACCATTGAACGCATTGAAATCTTAACTAAGTTTAGAAAAGGTGAATTTGATGTATTGGTAGGCGTAAATCTTTTGCGAGAAGGGCTCGACTTGCCAGAAGTTGAATTTATCGGAATACTTGACGCGGACAAAGAAGGCTTTTTGCGCAGCGAAACATCGCTCATTCAGATCATTGGGCGAGCCGCTCGCAATATAGATGGTAAAGTGGTGCTTTATGCTGAAAATGTGACAGCTTCAATGCGACGCGCAATGGATGAGACGGCTCGACGACGTAGTTTGCAACTTGCGTATAACAAAGAGCACGGTATTACGCCTAAAACTATAAAAAAAGAAATACACGATATTACAGACCAGTTGCAACGTGAGCACGGCAAGGCTGTGAGCGCGCTGCTCGCGGTAGATCTAGCCAAGGGAGGCAAAGAGATTTCTTTGAAACAAATCGAAAAACTTATCAGGACCAAAGAAAAGCAAATGAATGCCAGTGTCAAAATTCTCGACTTCGAAACTGCCGCTATCCTCCGCGACGAAATCAAGGAGCTCGAAAAACTCAAATCAAAATAATATAAATGGGGATAAGAGGGTTGTGGGGTGTGCGGATCGGTATAGAATTGAATATAGAGGGCGACCATGACCACCACCAAGTTAGTGGAGAAAATGGTAGAAGTTCACTTCGTGCTTGGCAACATCGAATACGTAACTCGACTTTCTGATTTGCGTATTCGCAGAATGGAAACGTTGGAAATTGCATTTCTGGACCGGCCCCCGCAGGCCTTTAAAATCAGAGATGTAAACATGAACGGTTCAGTTCACCTAGAGCTTGACCAGGTCCCACATTTGGACAGCTTTGGTAGTACCTGTTCGCTCGCGCGACGGGTAAATTGAAAGGAGGACATTTTGTCTAGAAAAAAGGCCGTTTCGGTTCACGCTTGTTTGTGTGAAGTTCCGAGGCGGCTTTTGTTACAAACAATTGGTACTTATGTTATAATGCTCTGTACTTTACCCTAAGGGCAAACCTTGGGGCCAGTTAATTTATATGGCAAAAAAACCAACACAAATAGATATCGACGCTTTCCCCTCTAGATACAGCTCTAGAGACAAAAGTCATGAGAAAAAAGATTTACTAATAGTCAAAGGGGCGCGCACTCATAATCTAAAAAACATCTCAGTTGAAATGCCGAGAAATAAAATGGTGGTTTTTACAGGGTTGTCTGGATCCGGTAAATCGTCCCTTGCCTTCGACACTATTTTTGCTGAGGGTCAGAGGCGCTATGTCGAATCATTATCATCATACGCAAGACAATTTTTACGCCAAATGCAAAAACCAGATGTCGATGAAATCATTGGTCTCTCGCCGGCTATTTCAATCGATCAAAAATCTCGTTCCAATAATCCTCGTTCAACAGTAGCAACTATCACTGAAATCTATGACTATTTGCGTGTTATGTACTCACGAGTCGGGCGGCCTCATTGTTTGGTTTGTGGCGACGAGATCCAAAAGCTTTCTACTGAAGAGATAAAGAATTTTATACTCGAAAAAGTTGAATCAGAAGTCAAAAAAGTCCCTACCAAAGCAAATAAAATAGAATTTCCAATTTACCTAGAGCTTTTTGCTCCCGTGGTGCGTGGTCGCAAAGGTGAGTACTACCAACTACTCTATGATCTTTTGGGCAAAGGCTATATCGAAGCTGTTATAGATAAAAAAAGACAGAGTCTAAGAGAGCGGATTGACTTGTCAAAAAACAAAAGACACGACATCAGCGTCTTGGTTGATTCTATAAATATTAATGATTTCAAAACTGATCCAAAGTCAGCAAATGAAAGACTTGGCGAATCGCTTGAGCGTTCACTTTTGGAAGCTGATGGTCTTGTCGAAATTGCTTTCAGAGATCTCACTAGAGAAAATAAAGACAAAGACTATAAACCAGAATCAGTCACGATGTCGTCTAAGTTTTCTTGTCCCCGAGATGGCTATTCTTACCCAGAGATTGAGCCGCGGTTGTTTTCGTTTAACTCGCCTTATGGTGCTTGTCCAGAATGTAATGGTCTTGGCACAAAATATCTCTTCGGTAATGAAGTTTGCCCAGTTTGTGAGGGGGCGAGACTCCGACCAGAAGCCTTGCATGTGCTCATTGGTAAAAAAAATATCGTAGATTTTACCAACATGTCAATCAAGGAGGCTTTTGAGTTTCTCGATAAAGTAGAGATGACCTCAAGAGAAAAAAGTATCTCTAAAATTGTGGTGCGTGAGATTGAATCGCGTTTGCGTTTTATGCTAAATGTCGGTATTGAGTATTTGACCCTCAATCGGCGAGCTCACACTCTTTCTGGCGGAGAAGCGCAGCGAATTAGGTTGGCGAGTCAGCTTGGCTCAGGATTAGTCGGTGCTCTCTATGTACTTGATGAACCTACTATCGGTCTTCACAGTCGAGACAACGATAGATTGATAAAAACCCTGCTTGAGCTACGGGATTTGGGCAATACGATATTAGTAGTTGAACATGATGAGGATACTATTTTTGCCTCAGATTATATTGTCGATATTGGACCTGGGGCTGGTGTGCACGGTGGGGCGGTGGTAGCTGCTGGTTGGCTCGATGAGCTTTTGGTAGCAAAGAAAAATGAATCTGGTTCAAGGACGCTCGCGTACCTTCGTGGAGAAGATTATATCGACGTGCCAGATGATCGTCGGGTTCAAGATAAGGGCAAAATCCAAATAAGAAACGGTAACATTTTCAATATCAAAGATTTAAATGTAGATATTCCACTCAACCGATTTGTTGCTGTGACGGGGGTGTCAGGGTCGGGCAAATCTTCCTTTGTGTATGAAATTGTTCACAAAAATTTACAAGCCCGGTTTGATCGTAGGTATCGGACCGCCCAAACTTTCAACTGCTCCTCTTTTACAGGTACAGAATATTTAGGTCGAAGTATTCTTATCGACCAATCGCCAATCGGTCGTACTCCGCGTTCCAACCCAGCTACATACACCGGCGCCTGGAGTTTTGTGAGAGAGCTTTTTGCTGAGACAAGTGAAGCGCGTATGCGCGGTTGGGGACCGTCTCGATTTTCTTTCAACGTCAAGGGCGGCAGATGTGAGACCTGTCAGGGCAATGGTGAAATCGAAGTTGAGATGCATTTTTTGCCGACCGTTTACGTACCTTGTGATGTCTGTCGAGGACGTAGATTTATGAAAGAAACATTGGAGATAAAATACAAGAAGAAAAATATTTATGATGTATTAAAGATGACGGTCGAAGAAGCGCTAAACTTCTTTCAGGATATACCGGCGATTGCTGATCGATTTAAGACGCTAAATGATGTTGGTCTTGGATATCTCGAGTTGGGTCAATCCGCGACGACTCTCTCAGGTGGTGAAGCCCAGAGAGTGAAAATCTCTTCAGAACTCTATCGACCGCATATCCAAAAGACTATCTATATTTTTGATGAGCCGACTATTGGTCTGCATTATGATGATGTAAGACGTTTTGTAGAAATTTTGCAAAAATTGGTTGATAAGGGCAACTCAGTCTTAGTTATTGAGCACAATATGGATCTGATAAAAAGTGCTGATTATGTGATCGATATCGGACCAGAGGGTGGCGAAGGAGGCGGTCAGATAGTGGCCAAAGGCACACCCGAAGAAGTCGCCAACAACAAAAATTCGCATACTGGTAAGTACCTCAAAAAGCATCTGAAAATATGATTCTGAATTTGTATAAAAATCGGGGTGAGACTCCACTTGAATGCATCAAGAGGTATAGAAAAACTCATCCCGATCTGAAGGAAGAAAAATTCACCTACCTCGGGAGACTTGATCCGATGGCCGAGGGTGTGCTTCTTGTTGGTACTGGTGAAGATACTTCTGAAATTCGTCGGCAGGAATTTATGAATCTGACCAAGGAGTATGAATTTATAGCTATGTTTGGCTTTGCTACTGATACATATGACGCACTAGGAAAAATAATGCGAGTTGAAAAGGTCGAAAGCATGGCTGAGTATGACCTAGTTAAACTTGAAGCAGCCTATATTGGCAAAAGAGAACAGAAATATCCAATTTTTTCATCTAAACCAATTTCTAAAAAGATAGATGGTAAGGAATCGAAAAAGCCATTACACGAGTGGGCGAGACGTGGCGAAATCGAAGGTGGTGAAATACCAACCAAAGAAATTGAAATCTTTTCGATGAAATTTGAAGATCTACAAACACTTTCTCCAAAGGAGCTTTTTGGTAGATTACTTATGGATATATCAAAAGTGCAGGGCGATTTCAGACAAAATGAAGTACTAGTGCAATGGAAAAATATTCTTCTTGGCATGAAAGAAGCAAAAATTTTCCTGGCCAAATATACAACCAAAGTTTCAAGCGGCACCTACGTGAGAGGTCTCGTGGATCAAATGGGCAACACTTTGGGTTGTGGCGCGCTATCTTTATCGATAACTCGCACGCGAGTCGGTGAATACAATATTCTAGATTCACTAAAATAGTTGATTTTATATATAAATGAGTTATTGTGTTCAAAGAGGAATAAAGCTATGAGCTTCTTTTCTGAGTTTGAGGATATTGTCAAATCCATGCCGAGTGATGGAAAATATTCTGCGGCTTTCCCAGCAAGTGACGCTGAGGCTTTGCCGCTGATTGAGGCAACGCGTCAAAATATTAGACAGCATTTAATTCGAGAAGAAAATCGAAACAACGATGCACGTGTAGCCCTATCACAACGTTCTCTCAATCGTCTTCTGCTATCAGATCGAGTCAGAGCACAGGCAAGAGATCTAGCTGGGCAGTTTGTTAACTTCAAAAAATGGGCTGCCTCAAGGGCTTCGCATAGCTTGAGAGCGTCTCTACATACAAAAGAATGAGTGATATTTAAATAGCGGCCTAAAGGCCGCTATTTTCTTGATATTCGGAACAACGTGTTGTCCGTCGGGGTTGGTTTCGGAGACAACTTGATTTTGGTATAATCGGGTCCATATCCTATAATTGAATTTGATGAAAAATAATGTGTATAAATTGTCCCTTAATTTGCATAAAAAAAATAAAGGCAAATTGTGCGTAGCTTCTAAAGTTCCTCTGAATAATAAAAAGGATTTGTCTTTGGCTTATACTCCTGGTGTGGCTGAAGCTTGTAGAGAAATAGGGAAGGATAAATCAAAAGTTTTTGACTATACACCAAAAGGCAATATGGTAGCAGTGGTAAGCGACGGCAGCTCAATCTTAGGCCTTGGTAACTTGGGCGCGCATGCGGCGATTCCTGTTATGGAAGGCAAAGCCATACTCTTCAAAAAATTTGCCAATATTGACGCCTTTCCGATTTGTCTCGATACTCAAGATCCCAAAGAAATAGTAAATGTAATCAAAAAAATTTCCCCGGTTTTTGGGGCAATCAATCTTGAAGATATTTCTGCACCCAGATGTTTTGAAATTGAAAGAGAACTGAGAGCAGAGCTCGACATCCCAGTTATGCATGACGATCAACACGGCACGGCGGTCGTGGTGCTTGCCGGACTCATCAATGCTCTCAAAATAAAAAAACAAAATAAAAGTGAGGTGAAAATTGTGATAAACGGTGCTGGTTCGGCCGGACTTTCTATTACTGATTTATTACTTAAATATGGCTTTAAAAATATAATAGTACTTGATAGCAAAGGACCAATATACAAAGGTCGCAACGACTTAAATCCCGAAAAAACTAAAATCTCATTATTGACAAACAAACAAAATCAACAAAATGGACTTGCTGAGTGTTTGGCCGGTGCGGATATATTTATTGGGGTAAGTAAACCCAGAGTTCTGACTAAAATAATGGTCGAAGCGATGAATACTAAACCGATAATCTTTGCTTTAGCAAATCCTGAACCGGAAATCATGCCTGATGAAGCCAAAAGTGCCGGTGCCTTTATTGTTGCAACTGGTAGAAGTGACTTCCCAAATCAGATCAATAACGCTCTGGCTTTCCCAGGTATTTTCAGAGGGGCGCTAGATAACAAGATAAAACAATTCAACGATCAAATGTTTATAAAGGCGGCCGAAATGCTCGCCCTAGCTACAAAAAATATATCAAAGGACAAAATCATACCCGACCCATTTCAAAAAGGTTTGGCTTTAGCGGTGGCAAAAGCTATAAAATAAAACTCAAATCAAATTAGTTTTATGACGAAAGTAGGTCGGTCACGATTTGCTTTACGATATCGCCATCGGCAAGTCCTTTTGTTTCTTTCATCGCTAGTCCCATTACTACACCAATAGATTTTGACGAATTATCACTAATTTTACCACTCGTTCTAGCTTGGTTTACTACTGTCTTCACAATTTCTTCAATAGCGGATTCACTCATCTGCTCAGGTAAAAATTCATTCAAAATCTCTAATTCCGCTTTTTCATTATCAGCCAAATCTTGTCTTCCGCCTTTTTCAAATTGTTCAATCGAATCCTTGCGCTGTTTTGCTAGTCGTTTGATAACTGCAATTGATTCATTATCGCCGAGTGGGTCTTGGGGTGTACGTCCGAGATTTACTGATTCATTTGTAAAAGCAGCGAGGACGCCGCGCAGTGTCGTTAGTCTCAATTCGTTTTTGGCTCGTAATGCATCTTTGATTTGTTCTCTAATTTTGTCTTGCATGTTGCTATTTTGTAAATGATAATCGAGTCTACTCTATAATCTCAGGCAGATTATAGCAAAAATATCACACTTAAGCATGTATTGAATTTTGTAAGCAGATATAATATCTTTAATCTGGAGATGTCATGATCGCTGTGGTTTATGGTGAGGTCTTGTTACCGGAGGGCGTAAAGTTGATAGAGCGTCCTCTAAAAAATAAAATTGTAATTGAGCTTGAACGTGTTGTCTATTTGCCAATTCGTAGATTAACTCTGCGTGAATTGTGGAGGAAGGCCACCAGAGATATAACAAATAAATACTTTGATCTGTGGATTGCAAAAAAATTGATAGAAGAAAACGTGGTCCCGGATAATATCAATAATATACTATGCTTCGGGTCGGTTCTGTCAAAGGGGGAGGATTTTTTGGTTCCCTGCATTAGACGTGAGGCCGGTGGTCGCAAAATAGACTATATAGAGGTGAGTCAATCGGTTGACGAAGGGTTCATGATGGGGTATTTGACCCCGTCAAAAAGGCCATCTAAACATCATATTTTTTAAGGAGTCCAAATTCGGGCTCCTTTTTTGTTTATATTAATCACAATCTTTGCTAAGATATTCGTATGGAATATGCAATATTGGCACTTTTGGTAGTAATACTTATAGCAATAATTTTGGTTTTCACCCGAAAAAATGAGGCGCCACAATCGGATGGTCTTGTATTATTACAAAATCAGTTTAGTGATATGACTCGCGGGCTCTCAGAGCTCACTCGACAGCTTGACCAAAAAATGGGTGAGTCGTCAAAATTGGTACATGAATCGCTCCATCGACAATTTGGCGAATCACAAAAGCTCATAAAAGAAATTACCGAAGAGTTGACTCACGTCAAAGACACAGGTCGCCGAGTCGAAGGTTTTGCCGAGCAACTTCAGAGCTTGCAAGACATTTTGAAGAACCCAAAACAGCGGGGGATACTGGGTGAATATTATTTGGAGACCTTGCTCAAAAATGTTTTGCCTACTGGCAGTTATCAAATGCAGTATCCTTTTGTTGATGGCACCATTGTCGATGCGGTAGTTTTTGTTAAAGACAAGATCATTCCAATAGACTCAAAATTCTCGCTCGAAAACTATAATCGTTTGGTGGAGGAGAAAGATCCACTCGAAAAAGAACGCCTAGAAAAAGCTTTTCGCTCTGATCTCAAGGCGCGTATCGACGAAACTAGCAAATATGTCAAACCAAGCGAAGGCACAATGGACTTTGCTTTTATGTTTATTCCACACGAGGCGATTTATTATGATCTGCTTGTTTCTCAGGTGGGTGCAGTCAAGGTCAATACTCGTGATCTTATTGAATATGCCTTCAAGGAGCGCCACGTTATCATTGTGTCGCCGACCAGTTTTCTTGCTTATCTCCAGACCGTCTTGCAGGGCTTAAAAGCGCTACAAATCGAGGAGTCGGCTAAACATATCAGGACCAATGTCGAAAATCTCCAGAAGCATCTCCAAGCTTATGAACAATATCATGAAAAACTAGGCAATGCTTTGGGTACGGCTGTCAATCAATATAATCTTTCGGGTAAGGAGTTCAAAAAGCTCGATAAAGATATGCTCAAAATCACTGGTGAAGGTGCTCTTGGTGAGGTTTTGTTTATAGATAAACCAGACACTCCAGAGTAGTTGCACAAAACAAAAAAATCCTGTAAAGTGTCTATCATTATGGCAAAAGCGACAAAAACAACAAATACCGAAGAAACTAAGGTCAAAAAACCGGTTAAAAAAGTAACAAAAGAAGTTGCCGCTATTCCAGCAAATAGTGGATTTGCAATTATAGAGACTGGTGGCAAACAATACCAAGTAGCCCCAGGTGAAGTTATTAAAATTGAGAAGATCAAAAGCGACAAGGCACTAAAAGAAGGCGATGAGGTGGTTTTTGATAAGGTTATGTTGGTTGATAGTGGTAATGACACTGTTGACGTTGGTACCCCGTATATAACTGGTGCAAAAGTTATTGGGAGCCTGGTTGAGATTGGCCGAAATAAAAAGGTGGTGGTTATCAAATATAAACAGAAGAGTCGTTATCAAAAAAAGAACGGACATCGACAGCCATTTTTTAAAGTAAAAATAAGTAAGATTTCATAATAAAAAAACAAAAAACAGGCTAAGGTCTGTTTTTTGTTTGCAAGGCGATATTAGGCGAAAAAGAAATCTTTAAATCGCAATAGAATCAAAAAGATTACAATCAAATAACCGACGGCTAGTATCTGAAGATGGAAATCAGATAAAATATCACAAAATTTATTAATTACTTTTTGAGTTGAGTTTTTAAAATTCTCAAATTCAAAATGCTTTTCACGGAAATTCCATATAGTTGTATAGAGAAATATTGGCCAAGTAACCGCCCAAGTAATCATGCAATAAAGACAGAGGGATCCGATATTGTAGACACTTTGATAAAAGAACCAAAAGACAAAAATCAACGCGATAAATGTGCCAAAATTGACTAAGAGCCAAAGGGGTTTGCGCGAACGACCACCTGAAAATAGCATAACCCCAATAGCGAGTAGCATAGCGAAAGCTGTTATACCGAGGAGCGAATTTGGAAATCCAAAAACTTCACCTTGCCATGAGGTGGCAACGCTGGTGCAACTGACGAATGGATTTAGATTGCAGGGCAAATCAGCGGTAGGATTTTCAATCAATTTAATCGTATCAATTGTTAGTGCAAATGAAGCAATGAGTCCTATAATTGAGCCAATTATTAAAATGTAAGGGTAGGATTTCATAAAATTTCTCGATTAGTTCCTATTTCTCAGAGCATTTTTGAGCGTGTCGGGGTCGACGTATTCAAGTTCCGTACCCATTGAAAGGCCTTTGCCCAAATGGGAGATCTTTATCTTATTCTTTTCAAGAAGCGGGCGCAAGAGATTTTCTAGGTAGTCAGCGGTGTTTTCTCCCTCTGGATTCCAGTTCATAGCTAGAATAATTTCTTGGAGACCTCTCTTTACCATAGCGTGGACTCGGTCCAAAAGCTCGCTTGCTCGAATGCGCCTTTCTGGTTCTTTGTCTAAAATTGGTATGGAGCCCCCTAAAACAAAATAATACCCGCTGTAGAGACGATTTTTCTCAATAACCTCCATATCAATGTCTCGCGGTACAATCATCAATATTTTTTCATCTCGATTTTCATCAATACAAATATTACAAAGTTTGGCCTCAGCAAATTTCTTTTCAAAAAACCTACCACAAAATTCACACCTCAAAACATCATTTTTTAAATTAGATAAATTTAAAACAAGCTCTTCAATGCTGCCATTTTGACGAGTTAGTAGGTAATACACAAACCGCCTGGCTTGGCGCGGCCCAAGTCCCGGAAAATGGGTAAATATTTGAATTAGTTTTTCAATTGAGTTCATTAAATCGATATTTCGTATCTTAA
>CAZHJF010000001.1:0-19421 GCA_964532885.1 uncultured Candidatus Saccharibacteria bacterium | reverse complement strand
TACCTTTTGTATGCCCAGCATGGTTCAACAGTTTTGGCATTGTCATGGGAAGGAGCATCTTCTACTTCTACTTCTTGCGGTACTGCAACATCAGGTGCAACCTTTAAAATGAAAATAATTTCTGGAGGTTTTGAGGTATATAAGAATGGATCATTGCAATGTACCCATACAAATAGTGTTGTAATAGATAATAAACCAGTTTTTCTAGAAGTCTCTACCACGGCTAGTACGTTTGATGACGTTGTAGTTTATGGGACAAAGTCTACTGCGGTCGCGCCAGGTCAGGTGACGGGATTGTCTGTTACCGGCATGAACAAGCAAGCGTTGCTAAATTGGGATGCGCCGACAAGTAATGGGTACGCAGTTATTAGTGATTACACAATACAATACAAACTTTCTTCTGCGGACAGTTGGTCAACTTTTTCTGATGGAACTTCTCAAAATACTAAAGCAGTAGTTACGGGACTTGTAAACGGTTCTGCGTATGACTTTAGAGTCTCTGCAGTTAATAGTTACGGAGCGGGTACAGTTTCGGCTACGGTTTCCGCTACACCAGATGAAATATCCAATATGGCATTTGTTATTACTGGAGAAAGTAATTCAGGTGGAATTGGGCTAAATAGTGCCGCTACTGCTGGTGAAGTTGCTTCTCGTTCTTCAGTTCAGATATTGGAACTAACCTCGGGAAATTTCTTGTTTGAAAATTTAGATATTGGGACAAATAATTTGCGGGACCATACTGGGCTCGGTGGTTATTATGATACAAGTCATGGATTGGAATTGGGTATTGCAAATAATACAGAAGCACATTATTTCCCAGATAATGAACAAGTTTATTTAATTAAAACTGGTCATGGAGGATCACAAGTTAGTGAATGGAATTATGCCGGAACATATTTTACAAAATTCCTACAAAGAACTGCCGCTGCAAAAACTCAGTTAGACGCAGATAGAAAATGGGTTGTGTGGATGAGTATTGGAATTAATGACGGTATTGCTGGAACCAATATAGTTACTTTCAAAAATAATTTAAAAACATATATTGACAACATAAAGGCAGATTTACCAGGTGCGGTTATTATTATGACTCAGTTTCAGTCAATGCCAGCGAGTTCCGGGTACCCTACAATTAACACTGCTCTAACTGATCTTGCAGCAGAAGAGGCAAATGTTTACGTTGTAGATACCACCACGGCGACCGGTACAGATGGAGCCAATCACTGGACTTATGCTGGGCTTAAAACTGTGGCTACCTTGATGACGACAGTGACTAAAAATGCACTTGGTTTGAACTATCCCGGCAAACCAACATCCTTGGGGGCAACTCCTGCCGGAACTTCTGTTGCACTTTCATGGACTGCCCCAGTATCTAATGGTGGTTCCGCTGTCACTGATTATTTAATTGAGTATAAAACTAGCGCCGCAAGTTCATGGTCTACTTTTGCTGACGGTACATCAACTAGTGCCTCAGCTACAGTTACTGGTCTCTCTGGAAGTACTGATTATAACTTTAGAGTGAGTACCGTAAATGCAAATGGTACTGGAAATTACGAAACTGTAAATTCTACTACCACTGATGCTTCAGCTCCCACAATCTCAGCAGTTACATCCACTCCTTCAAGTACCTCTGTTGTCATCACTTGGACAACAGATGAAGATTCATCAAGTATCGTGGACTATGGTCTCACAAATGCATACGGCACTTCAACGGCTGAATCCGATACTTCACCACGCGTATCTTCGCACTCAGTTACTATCAACAGTTTGATAGCATGTACAACATATTCGTACAGAGTTAAATCAAATGATTCAAGTAGTAATTTGGCAACCGGCTCTAACAACACGTTCACTACCACGGGGTGCACCGGTGGTGCAGACATATTAGATGAAGAAACTTCAAGTATCACCGCAAACACCGGTGGAACAGTAGAATTGGATTTGGGTGGAAATGGTCTCGAACTCACTATTCCCGCAGGTGCAACAGACGACAATGCAGTGTATCAAATCAAACAATTAGACAGCACTAGTGTCCTCGCTTCTATTGGTACACCAGGTGGAGTGATTATTGCTGGAAGTAATACATTTGAACTAAAATCTCTCACAGGCAATTCAACTGCAGTAACCTCATTTGAAGAACCAATCACCATCACTCTCACATACGAAGACTCAGATGTATCAGGTGTGAATGAATCAACACTTCAAATATACCGATGGAATGGAACTGTATGGACTGCACTCTCAGACTGCGTGGTAGACGCAAATGCAAATACAGTAACATGCACCACTTCAAACTTTTCATTGTTTGGATTGTTTGGTGGAGCAAGCTCATCTGGTTCAACAAGTGGAAGTGTTGCAACAACATATCTCCAAGTGAATACAAATGCATGTTTACCTGGACATCTATTTAATACTTCTACCGGATTGCCTTGTACTGCAAATACCACAACAGCATTATCTGTTCGTGATTTAAAATTGAACATGCGTGGTGAAGATGCAAAGCAATTACAAAAACTCCTCAATGCAAATGGATATACAATTTCAAGTACAGGCCCAGGATCAATTGGAAACGAAACAAGTATATTTGGACCACTCACTCAAAAAGCGCTAATTCGATTTCAAAAAGCAAATAATATTGTTCCAAGTGCAGGATACTTTGGTCCAAAGACACGAGCTGTTATGAAAGAGCTGAAGTTGAGTTTGATGTGGTGGTGAATAAATTACTCGCACTTGTAAATTTGCTGCGGGACTTGGAATCTCACTACTCGCAAAGCTCCGTTTTGGAACCTTGCGGTTCCAACGCTCGTGAGTACACTCACTGCCTCCACTACGGGAAAACTCCCGTTTTCCCGACCCCTTTCCCGTTCGAGTCCAAGCCCCAGCACTCACTACGCTCATGCTGCGGGACTTGGATCGTGATTACACTTCTCTCCCTCGACTAAAAATTTTTCGACAAAAATTTTTGTCTGCACCACAGGAGTACTTCTTATTTTCTAGTTCATCTTGTTCTCAAGAAAATAAAGTCGGTCACCGGCTCGAATTTTCTTGTGCTCAAGAAAATATACTCCGCCGTTCGAGTCCAAGTCGTAAGTGCGTTTAGCACTTACTTCCCGCGTCAAAAACTACGTTTTTGGCTGCGGGACTTGGACTCGAACCAAGATACTTCGCTTCAGAGGCGAATGTCCTACCATTAGACGATCCCGCAATATCACTAAAATACCAGAAAATTGGCCATAACTCAAGACTAATTCGTCTTGGATTTTTCCATTCCACTTTGTAAGAGTCTTTGGAGGATTTCGATAAAGGAGGCGACGACGAAAGGAGTTCAGGCGATAATGAATCCAAGTGCATCTTGATTATTCAAAGTTCTTTTCTCCTTTTTCTTACCCAAAGCTACTTTATTTACTTTCCTTTATCAATATGTTATTATTAGAGTAGAAAAGGAGCTTGAAATGCAACTTCAATACGGAGAAGTAAATGGCCATATGATTGGTCGGATTCTCAAAGAGACTGTGAGACGGGCCACGGTAGTCATTCGGACTGAACGCCTCATCTTTGAGACTAAATTGAAACAGGGCTACTCTGGGTCAATGGATGATGTTTTTACGACGGCCGATATAAAGGCTCAGGAAATCTATGTACGGGCATTCAATGAATGTTTTCCTTATTTTGGAGTGATCGGTGAAGAAAATTCACTTGTCATAGGGTCATCAAAAAAATATAAGGACTTCTACTTCACAGTTGATCCTCTTGATGGCACAAAGGCGTATGTCCGACGTCAGTCCCACGGGGTGGGTACGATGGTCGCACTCGTACACAAAGGTAAAGTTATTTGCGCCTATGTTGGCGACATAAACACTGAGGAAGTCTACGGCTATCGGCCGGATTCGAACAAAGTGCATCGGATCACTCGTCTGGATACGGTTGAAAAACTTAGTCTGGAAAGCGGCCCAGTATTGAAAGAGTGCTATGCGCTCTTACGTGATCCGGCTGATCAGTATTCTCAATCTACCCGAGATTTATTGGTGCGTTTCAAAAACCATGAAGTGATTGGGTCGAGCATTGGGATTTGGATGGCTCAACTCTGGAAAGGAGAAGTAGGAGCTGTGTTTATGAAGCCTGGCACTGAAACTCCCTGGGACTCGACTCCGATAATCGGGATTTCTCAGAAACTCGGCTGCGCATTTCTTCGACCTGATGTAAGTCGGCTGGGGGGCTGGGTTGAATATGAACCTCGGCTTTCGACTGAAAAGTACTATCGAGATCACGAAACCTTGGTCATCCACCGAAGCCGTCTCAAAGAGCTCGGTCTGTAAGGTTTGTTGGTAAAGTATTTTTTGGGCGAACTAATAGTTCGCCCTTCCATAAAAGTTTTTTCTGATCTCAGGAGAAAGTTTTTGTGGGAGTAAAATACTTATTCTACTGGCTTCAAGAGCCTCTGGAGAATTTCGACAAATGAGGCGACGACGAAAGGGATGCAGGCGATGGCAAACCCGATTACAAGGAGGCCTGGGGCATCATCGGCCTCGGCAATCGGTAGCAAAAGTGGCACGCCAATCATATACATAATGCCGATTATAATTGCGCAGTATTTTATATTGTGTAAGGCCTTTATCGCTAGGCTAGAAGTGGCCAGATCTTTGTTGACATAGCGGAGGAATTTGAAAACATACCAAAGGCTGATAAAGAAGGGAATGGTGGTCGCGTACAAACCAATTACAATGAGCTGTACCGCCAGACTAGCTTCTGGGAATTCAATCGCACCACCTCGCCACATCGAAGGTAGACCAAAAATACACAAGGCGAGGACGATGAGCCCCAAGACCAGTACCGCTCCGTATAGGATAAGATTTGGAACTTTTTTATACATACTCTCATTCTAGTTGAAAGCCCTTGGTATGTCTATAAAAAAGTTTGTCTCTAAAATTTCAGTCATTGTTTGAAAAATTTGTTATTATAATAAAATGATTCTATTAGATTTTATCGGATTGTTCTTACTCGTCGCCGGGTTTGTGATTGGGCTTGGAGCGGTGACCGTGATTGATATCCACGGATTTTTAGGCCGAAAATCAAATTACTGGACCGAAGCTACCACCCGCACACACAAAGTGACCAAGCCTATGATTTGGGCGGGTATTCTTCTTGCGATTATCGGGGGCGGTATATTTTTTAGAAGCGAACCTTTTATTGGTCTGCCGATGTACCTCGCTCTAATTGCTATCGTGCTCATACTCAATGGATTATTTTTATCTTTTCGCGTCAGCCCCTATCTTTTACAAAAAGAAAAAGAAGGGCGATCGAGCGAGCTTTTGCCTGCCTCTTGGCAAAATAAAATAATAGTCAGTCTTATTGTCTCCGACCTCGGTTGGTGGGGCGCCCTCGCACTCCTCGTGTGGCACCTTGTCTCCAGATAATGCCAATGCGGACTTGTGTTAAAATAATTTTATAAATTAATCATAAATATAGAGAAAATTATGGAAGCGGTATCAATCAATTATTTCGCAGTGGTGGTGGTGGGGGCTATTCTACCCAACTCGTCATCTTTGTCATCTTCGGTCTACTTCTGCAATTTTGGAAATAACAAAAATCTATCAATTTTTGAATAAAGATTTAAAATGAAGATATGAGGCTTTGGTATAAAAAAACAAAAGATTTTGTGCTTCAATACGAAGAACGTCTGGCTACGATGTCTTTTGTGATCGGATTTGTTTTGGATATTTTTACTCTGGGTAGGGTAGACAGATTTTTTGATAATCTGGTTTTGGTCTCTTATTTCCTACTCGCAGCACTCGGAATAATTGTGATCAATTTTTATTGGGGCGGCAAAATAAAATATGTCTTTTTTGAGCGCATAGTTCTTTGGTTACCGTTTATTATCCAGTTTGCTTTTGGAGGTTTGCTCAGTGGTTTGGTTGTGTTTTATGGCAAGTCTGCCAGTTGGTTTTTTAGTTGGCCATTTATGTTTTTGCTTTTGGTGGTCTTTGTCGGTAATGAGCGCTTTCGCTCGCGTTACACACGTCTTGCTTTCCAGATTACTTTTTTATATCTAATTCTTTTTCTGCTTTTGATTTTTTATGTACCGTTGATTGTGGGTAAGATGGGTAGCCTCATCTTTTTGTTGAGTGGGATTTTTTCACTCATATTAATAGTTCTGTTTATGAAGATTATAGAAAGAGGTAGACCGCTACAGGTGAGACAGTTTATTGTAAATATTTCAGGTGGTATCGGGGCGGTCTTTATAATTTTGAATGTATTCTATTTTACAAACATCATCCCTCCGTTACCACTTTCGCTCAAAGAGATAGCTGTCTATAACAGTGTGGCTGGCTCTTTGGGTGAGTATCGATTTGAAGAAGTCTCGCGGTTGGGCTGTAAGTTTTGTTTAAGGAAAAAAATATATGCAACCAAAGATCAATCACTTGCTGTTTATAGTGCGATTTTTGCGCCTACCAGACTTACGACTGGAGTCTTTCATGAGTGGTCAAAATATTCAGAGGCAAAAAGTAGTTGGGAGGTTCGTGCTCGAGTGCCTTATGCAATACAGGGTGGTAGAGAAGAAGGGTTTCGCGGCTTTACTCAAAAGTCAGCAGTTGGGCCGGGGCTTTGGCGAGTCAGAGTGAGAACTATAAGCGGGCAAGTGATCGGTAGTATAACCTTTGAGGTTTTACTAAATCCAAATTCTCTGCAGTCTACAAACTAGCGTGGTATAATTGAGATATGACTTCTCGATTAAAAATAATTATTTTAGTGTCAATTGTTTTTGTCGTTGTGGCTTTAGTTTATGCTCTTCACTCAAAAGACAAAAATACAGAGAATCAAAATCTAAATTCTGATATCACCACTTTAGATAGTGGCAAGATTTATGCACTACACAATATAGAAGACAAAGACAGTCATACTGTGGTGGGCAATGTTGTTTTACCGAATCCTTGTTCTGAGATAACGGTTGAAGCTGTAGTCGCCGAATCCATGCCCGAGCAGGTCACTATACTGTTTTCTATGAGTGAAGGGTCTGGTTTTTGCGCGCAGGTTGTAATTCAAAAATATTTTGAGGTAAAATTTCACGCCAGCAAGGGTGCAAAAATCAGGGCAATGTTTAACAGTGCGCCCGTTGACTTAATTCTACAAAACGTGAAAAGCGAAGAAATTATTAATTTTATTATTACTAACAAATGGAAAACAAAAATATAATTCCAGACTTTCCAATTTCTAAATTTCTTTTTACAAACAAAAAAGCAGCTTTGCTCTGGTTGCCGATCCGACTTTATGTCGGTTATGAGTGGCTCATTGCAGGTTGGCACAAGGTGGTAAGTCCCGATTGGGTTGGTTGGAGTGCTGGGGTCAATGTGTCAAATTTTGTGACTAGGTCTTTAGAAAAGACAGCAGGGTCTCATCCAGATGTCCAAGGCTGGTACGCTGATTTTTTGTCAGATTTTGTCCTCTCTCATCCGGCGTTATGGTCAAACCTTATTTCTTACGGCGAACTTTTAGTAGGAGTCGCTCTTATACTTGGCATGTTTACAGGTATCGCTGCTTTCTTCGGGCTTTTTATGAATCTAAATTATCTGCTGGCGGGTACGGTGAGTACCAATCCAATATTATTTACTCTAGGTATTGGCTTAGTGCTTGGCTGGAGAGTCGCTGGTTATATCGGTCTTGATGGCTTATTGTTGCGATTCTTTGGGGTGCCGTGGGGTCAAAGACTTCAAAAAACATAAAGAAAATTTTTTGATATACTTGGGGCATGACTCAAAAAGAGGCTCTTCTAATATTGAAAACTGGGGCGAATGTTTTTCTGACTGGTGAAGCTGGAAGTGGCAAAACTCATGTCTTGCGAGAATATCTAAAATATCTGGACGAAAACAAGGTGGTAGTAGGCAAGACGGCCTCGACTGGCATTGCGGCAACTCATATGGGCGGTGTCACCATCCACTCATGGTCTGGGATTGGGGTCAAAGACAGTTTGACTGGATATGATCTCGATGACATTCGAGAAAAGTCTTACTTACAAAATCGCATCAGCAAAGCCGATGTTTTGGTCATAGATGAAATTTCTATGATGCATCATTTTCGATTTGAAATGGTCGATCGAGTGCTACGGACAGTGCGTGATAGGGAGGAACCTTTTGGTGGTATGCAGGTGGTGGTGAGCGGAGATTTTTTTCAATTACCGCCTGTTTCTCGCGCTTACGAAACTAAAGGTCAATTTGCTTATCATTCACGTTCATGGCAAGAACTCGATTTTCGAATTTGTTATTTGGAGGAGCAATATCGACAAACTGATAAAAAATATAACGCAATTTTGAATGCTATTCGTTCTGGCCGGGCAGAAGAGGTAAATGTTAAACAGGTTTTGGCTTCAAGACTTGGGTCTTCTCTAGATAAAGAGTTTAAAACAAAATTATATACACACAATGTTGACGTCGATGCCGAAAATGAAAGAGAACTCGGGTTAATGCAAGGTGAACTTTATGAGTATCAAAGCAAAAGCCGAGGGCGTGGACCTTTGGTCGAAGCGCTCAAAAAGAGTTGCTTAGCGCCAGAAACTTTGAGACTCAAAAAGGGTGCTCAGGTTATGTTTGTAAAAAATAATTTTGAGCTGGGTTATGCGAACGGCACCCTAGGCACGGTCCTTGACTGCAAGGCAGATGGTGTGAGTGTCAGGTTGCGCGATCACAGTATAATTGAGGTCGAACCAGAATTGTGGCGGATCGAAGAGGATGGCAAGGTAAAGGCCGAAATCAGTCAATTTCCTCTGCGGTTAGCCTGGGCGATTACGATTCACAAAAGCCAGGGCATGAGTCTTGATGCGGCGCAGGTCGACCTGTCCAAGGCATTTGAAAAAGGTATGGGTTATGTCGCGCTTTCGCGTATTCGAGCCCTTGAAGGTCTCACTCTTTTGGGATTAAACGACGAAGCCCTCAAGGTTGATCTAGAAGTCTTGGAAATTGATAGACATTTTAGATCCAAATCTGATAGAGAATCACGTGTTTTGTCTAGTATGGAAAAAGGTGAGGTTTCGAAAAGACATCAAGTGTTTTTAAATCGAGCAAGCGGAATTCTGAATAAAAAGAAATCCAAAAAAGACACAGTAGAAGTCACGAAAGATCTAATCTTGGATGGTTTGAGTTTAAAACAAATAGCGAAAGAAAGAGATCTTGAAACAGAGACAATCATTAGTCATATCGAAAAGATCATAAGTCTTGAACCTCGTTTTAACCTCGATTTTCTCAAAGCTGAAATTTCCGAATCGCATTTCAAAAAAATCATGTCAGCTTTCCATCATCTTGGAGTTAGAGAGGGCGGTAAACGGCCACTTGCACCAGTAAAGAAAATGTTGGGCGAAAAATTTGATTTTCTAGAAATTCGTATAGTCAGACTTTTTCTGTAGATCGTTTGAAATTTTAAGTTATGTTAGAATAGGCTTATGAAAAAAATCACATGGATCGCAATAACTGTTTTGTTAATTATTGGCCTTGTTTATTTGTTTAAAAGTGGAGGTGGTAGTAGCGCTGGGGCTTTTGTGGCGGGCGAGCTTAGCCCACTAGACAATGCCAAAGGCAACCTGGAGGCAAAGGTGGTCGTGATGGAATATAGCGACTTTCAATGTCCGGCCTGTAGAGTCTATTACCCAGTTATGAGGCAGCTGATGCAAGAATTTGGCGGAGATGCGGTTTTTGTTTATCGACATTTTCCTCTAACTCAAATACATCCGAATGCTGAATTTGCCGCTCGAGCAGCTGAGGCGGCCAAACTCCAAGGTAAGTTTTGGGAAATGCACGATCTACTTTTTGAAAAACAAAATGAATGGGCCGAGGCGAATGATATCGAGGCTTTATTTGTTTCCTACGCAAAACTCATCGGTTTAGATCAAGAAAAATTCAAGACTGATTGGCGTTCAAAAGAAGTCAAAGATTTTGTGACGAGTCAAAAAAATCACGCGCTTTCTTCTGGACTACAAGGTACGCCGACGTTTTTTGTTGGTGGGGAGAAGGTTACCAACCCTAGATCGGCCGATGAGTTTCGAGGTTTGATTATAAAAGCTCTCGGTAAATAATTTCACATGACAGAGTGGGCATTGCATATTGGTATATTTAATACCCGCTTACTTATTGCATTTTGACGGAGGTTTTGTTGTCTTCTCGATGGTGTTTCTAAGGGATGGACTCTTATCGCGATCTGATGGTTTGGCGATGATCTTTGTTTTCTTTCTCTATATTTTATGATTTTTTTCAAAGAAAGAGAGATTTGAAAGAGTTTATGAACCAGAGTCATCTAGTCCGATATTAGATTTCAAAATACTTAGAATTATATTATTTGTATTCAGTATACTTTTTTTTACTGATACCTAACCGCAAAAGTAATCAACAGAATTGATTTTCACTAACTTGCACAAAGTGTATTATTAAGTCTATGAACATTACAAGTTACTCTGAAATATATTTCGCCATTGCTTCAGTTGCAACTTTGGCTGTAGCCGGACTCGTAGTCCTCGCTCTGTTTTTTTTGCTTAGCATCTTACGCGATATAAAAAGGATATCCAAAATTGCCAGAAAGGAATCTGAATTTATCGCCAAGAGTTTTGCTCAAGGTGCGAGCCTTTTTGGTCATGAGCTTGGTGAGGAGGCGGCTGGGTTTTTGCGAACCATATTTTCACTTCTTATTACCAAAGCGGTCAAGGCTAAAACCACGCGTCGTACAAAGCGAACCGTATAAACAATGGTTAATACAATCAAATATTTTGTATATATAATCTGTTGTGCTGTTGTTGTACTCGGGCTCGCCGGTACACTCGGCTCAAGTGGGGTACAACAAAACCAACAAATACCGGCCAATGTCTTTGAATGGGAAAAACCAGTTAATATATATTTTTGGAATGATGATTTGGGTTCACGACAAGATTGTGACGAGGTTTTTGCAGTGTCGCATAGGGTATTGAATGCAGAGACTCTGGGTCCGGGGGCAATAGACCTTTTACTCAAAGGACCAAATTTGCGTGAGGAGCAAACTGGGTATTCGACTGCTATAGCAGAAAACGTTTTATTACAAAAATTTGAAGTTACAAATGGTACGGCTTATGTAGATTTTAGCGAGGAGCTTAGTCGAGCCTCGGGTTCATGCCGTGTACGTGGTATCCGCGCGCAGATCGAGCGTACCTTGCTCGACTTACCCGATATCGATCAGGTTGTGCTGTCCGTCAACGGCGAAACCGAAGGCATTTTAGAACCCTAAAAAATTATTTTGTTGAATTGTACTGGGCTAAATATTTTTTGTATGTGGATATTTTTTTACTAAGATAAATTTGTTTTACTTTTGAAGTAAGATTATCCAATATTTGAAGGACTATTTTTTTTGTCTCATCTTCTTCTGATGATATATATATACTAGCTATAGCAGCAAGTGATTGATCAAAAAGGGTTTCGTCTGTTGAGTAAGATGTTATGTAATTATAAATATGCTCATATTTATTTGATTTAATATCTTTTTTCCATTCTCCTATAAGTTTTAGCCATTTTTGAGATTTTAAGATTCTAGAAATCAAATTGGTACAATTATTAAAATCATCAATATTACTATCTTCCTTATTTAAGTCTTCAAAACGCTTTACGATCATAAAGTCATCACTTGTTTGATCAGATTTATCTTGCACAGCTCTACCAAAATCAATAATGTATGGATTGCCATCGTTGTCAATCATTATGTTTCGTTCGTGTAAATCATTGTGAAATATCCCATTAGACTCAAGCATTTTGATTGAAAGTCTAATTCGATCTAGTATGTTTTGGTCTATATGATAATTATTCTTCTTTAAATAACTCATAAGTTTTCTTACGTTATCTCTCGTCGCTATAATGTCTCTAAAATCGCCCTTTTGCCTATTGACGGGAATTACAAATTCTAATAAGTCACTTACAATTTCTTGTTTTTGTTCAAAATCTAAATTCTCCAGCGTTGCTTCATCGTAATGATTTCTCAGGATAATAAAATCATATACTAGGGTGGCTAAATCCTTGCCCTCAATGTAATCCATAAGAATAATCTCGGCTTCATTATCAGTAAAGGTACCAAAACTTTTTAAGTATTCGCGATCACCCTCACTTAATTGGTGAATTTTAAGTAAGATTGGTTTTGGTATGAACGCGCATGATTCCCCAAAGCTTGATAAGACATCAAAAGCGCGAGTTTGCAAATCAAATTCTCTCTGCCCGTCACCTGGGTGGTAAATTTTTAATATTTTTGCAGCAACGTTCCCTTGTTCTAGATCAATACCCTCTGACTTTAATCTTTCTATTGTTTCCTGATCAAATCGTCTTTTCTCAACCTTCAGCACAACCCCGTCTTTACCGAAACCAATTACTGGTGAACGTTGTAAGATGAGGGCGATTGCATTCTCAATGTATTTTTCAATTTGTGAAATCTCGCTTTCTGGATTATTCATATCTATTTTGTATCTTTTTTGGGGATAAATAGCAAGCCGAGGAGGGCGAATAAACCTAGAAAGAGGAAGGAAGTGCCGTAAGATACGAAATAGAGTACCGGTATAGCGATCGGCATGGCTATGATAAAAGAGAGTGGGCGCGTCATACGAAAAAGACTAATTTGCCCAGTGTCACTTGAGGTGACGTGTTTGAAAAAGAAGCTTTCAGACGATATTTCAACGAGGCTTGCGCCAATACGCGTTAGAAATAGTAGAGTGGCCCACAGAGCAAAACTTTTTATATTTACAAAAGCGATGACGGAGGTAAATATGGCGATAAGGATAAATCCGATTACCAAAGTTTCTTTCTCGCCAAATTTTTTGTCGGCCAAAAATCCAGCTGGTAATTCAAAAAGCAGAAATGGTAAAAGCATGATGGTAAGAATGAGTGCGATCGAGTGCCACTGGAAACCCACTTCTATGGCCAAAAAAAGAGGCAAATAGACGACCATCCAAGCATAATAGAAATTCAAAATTAGTTGGACAAAAAATATCCGAGTTGTATCGTTGTTGCCAAAGTGTTTGATCGTCCGAAAGAGGTTGCTCTCATTTTTTGTAGGTCTAATATTTTTAAAGTAGGCAACGACCAAAAAGAAAAAAGCCGCTAGGGCAATGGCCGAGAGAAAGTAAACACTGCTAAAAGTTGAGGGCTCAAAAGATGGGGAGCCTTTACCAAGCAAGAAAGAAACGATGAGAGGTGAAATAATCCAAGCAATGTTTTGAGCGGTTAGATACATACCTCTTCTGCGCCCGGTGGTATTTTCTTTCTCAGTTTCAGCTTCAAGAGAGATATCCATACACAGAGAGATTATAAAAACTGAAGCCTGATGTAAGACAAAAAGTGTCATGACAAAGAGCCCTATGTTTATGCTCCCGAGTCCTAATATAGCGATAAGTTCTAGCAGGATAAAAGCAGCAAATATGGTTATAGAACCAAATCTAGAAAGAAGTTTTGGAGCAAAGATGAGAGAGATTATGCTGATCACCGAGCCCAGGGTATAAAGTAAACTGATTTTGGTGTTGTCGAAAAAAAGTGCAAGCAACGAAGAATTGACATACACCACCAAGGCATAATGCAGAGCAAGAAGCAATCCACCCAAAAATATTAGCCAAACTCTTTTACTCTGTGCCATAAAGGCTAATTGTATACGAAATCTATCAAAAATAAAAAGGATAAAAATGGCTCCAGTGCCATCTTGCTTGCGCAAACACTGGAGCCATAATCTATTTGATCCTGTCGCGATATGTGCCTTGTCTGGGTGAACGACGCGCCACCCTGTCGAGGATGTCCATCACTCCCTCGACTCTCGCTTTCACATAATTACCCTCAACCTCATCAGCTGAGACAATTATGCGGCCTTTTTCTGATTGTTCAATACACCAATTCAAGAGACCAAATGCGTGGCTCAATAACTCAAGTGGTGTTGTGCACCCAGTCTTTTCGAGCATTTGTTGTACTTCTGCCCGCTTGTCTTCTGGGATTGAAATTTTCCAAGATTTTTTCACAGAGTTCCTTTGTGAGTTGGGTTGTTAAAACAACCGCTGCACGCGGAAATCCGCTATCCATACGACGCGATACAAAATGGTATTCGACAGGAACGACTGTGAAATTTACAAAAGAATAACTAGGGATATTAAATCATATCTACAATAAGAAATCAATACAACCTCAAAAACCTACTTATGCAAAAGATTTGTCTGGAGCCTCTTCTTGAGAGATTTGTTTGTCTGTTTCTATTGTGCTTAATTTTGCATATTGAAAAGCAAAGCTTTCGTCCATCGTATTTATCAGATAATCTAGCGCTTGAGACGAATCATTAATATCTTCTGGTAGTTGTCCTATTGCTACAAGTTGTCTCACGTATTCGTCAGCGATTCGAATGCCTCTTTGAAAAGCTCTATCGAGATGCAAAGCAATATGAAAAAGTTGAATAGATTGAACGCGGAAGGGTTCCTTATTTTCTATTTCTAGTTTCCTGCCTCTTATGAGAGCTTCACTTGCAAACCTAATAGCCTTTGCTAAAACTTTATCATTCCTAACGCCCTCCTCTTCCTCATTCTCGTTTTGTTCGTTATTGATTAATTCGTATTTTGTAAATCTCAAAATTCCACGGATAGTGTCTAATAAACAACTTTTGGTCAGATAAATAAAATTTTTATAAACCAATAATTCATTAATTGTGAAATCCCTGGTTTTAAAATAATTCTCGCGCAATTCTTGAACACCATGTCCATGAGTGTAATCTTCAGCCGAAAATTCCTGACCCAGCTCTTCATCAATACCAAGGACATCTTCACTTACAATTCTAACTATGTCTTTGTCGCGAGGTGTAGACTCGGTATCTAAGTCTAGCTCGCGCAATAATTCTGATCTGGCTGCGCCTCCTATATAACCGTAGCCTTCTGGCAACTTTTTTAAATATGGATTTTTGATTGGTATTCGAAATAAACCTTTACCGATTTTCTCTATTTTAGAATTTTTAACTCCGTATCTTTCTACAAGTTTTTGTAAGACCTGCTCGTATTTTGAAGCAGTTTTGCTCACTGCTTTGTCTAAGTTTATAAGCTCGCGTTTTTCTTCTTCTATCGTGTCAAAAGGGGATTCTTTGAGGTGTTGGGCAATGATCTCTTCGAGTATGTTTTCTACATCGAATTCATTGCTATCTATTGATGTGTCTATTCTATTGTTTTCCATTTCTAAATTCTATCCTTTTCCTATCAAAAATCAAAAATTTTTAATTTCATCAAGGTTAGACTCCAAGGATGACTGGGATGACAATTGGACGTTTAGCGGTTTTTTGAAAGAGGAATCGAGTGACGGCATCGGTGACATTGGTTTTGACGAAATCAAAGTTGATCGGGTTCATGCCAGCAGTGGAGTCTTCGATTGATTTTTTGATAAGCAAACGAGCTTGTTGGAGTAGATCTTGCGATTCTCGCAGGTAAACAAAGCCGCGTGAAATAATGTCAGGTGACTTGCGCAATTTACCAGTTTTGAGATTGATGGTCGCGATGATAACAAACATACCGTCCCCAGAAAGCATCTTACGGTCGCGCATCACAACTTCTTGCACGTCAGCGATAGCAAAGCCGTCTACCATGACCGGTGAAGAAGGGGCGACTTCTTTGAGGGCGACAATTTTTTCACCTTTGTCTTGAACCTCGATAATCATACCGTTATCAGGTACGATGATATTCTTTTCTGGCATACCAAGGTTTTGTGCTAGCTCTTCGTGGACGCGCAGCATAAAGTGGTGACCATGAACCGGAACGAAAAACTTAGGATTGATGTGTTTGTGCAACCATTCAAGCTCACCACGGTTGCCGTGACCGGTTGAGTGGATGTAGACATCGCTTGTGCGGTAGTGGATAATTTTTGCACCTTGTCTTGCGATGTTGTCTTTGAGCTTTTGAACGGCTTTTTCGTTGCCGGGAATAATTGACGAAGAAAGCAAGATGGTGTCGCGTTTGGAGAGTTTGAGGTATTTGTGACTCTTGGTCGAGATACGCATGAGCGCAGCAAATTCATCGCCCTGAGCACCAGTTGCCAGTACTATCACTCGATCGGGCGGATAATTTTCTATCTGTTCAACTGGTACAATAGTATCTTTGTGAACCTTGAGACGACCAAGTGAAAGTACGATTTCAATATTTTGCTTCATACTTCGCCCTTCGACGACGACTTTTTTGCCGTGCCTTTCAGCTGCTTCGACGATCGCTATGATGCGTTCAATTTGAGAAGCAAAAGTCCCAATAATGAGCCTACGCTTGGTTGAGCGAATTATTTCATCCAAATTTTTGTGAACTAATTTTTCGGGTGTTGAGAAACCTGGATTTTCCACGTTGGTTGAATCCATCATAAGCAGCAAAACTTTTTCTTTTTCAAATCTCTTGTACTCGTTTACTTCGCGATCGGTCGGTATGCCGTCTTCGTGTTCAAGCTTGATGTCGCCTGGGTTGACGATTGCGCCATAAGGAGTCTCGACAATGATACCCATTGAATCTGGGATAGTGTGAGTCACAGCAAAAAACTTAACTTTGATTTTACCTAGAGTTATGGTGTCTTCTTTTTCAACAATGCGAATATCAAGAGCTGGTAGGTGAGGAAATTCTTCCTGACGCTTCTTGATCATTATGGTTGTGAGCGCTCTTGAATAAAGCGGCGGGTTGCCAATGCGGTCCATGATGTAAGGTATGCCGCCGATGTGGTCGAGGTGTCCGTGGGTGATGATCACTCCGCGGATTTTGTCTTTGCGTTCCTCGAGGTATTTGGTATTGGGTAAAATGTAGTCGACGCCAGGAGTTTCGTCATCTCTAAATTGAAAACCCATATCAATAATAATGATATCATCACCGATTTCAATCAGGGTCATGTTTTTACCGATTTCTTCTGTCCCGCCGAGAGGAATGATTCGAATGTTTTCGCCAACCTTTGGTAGGGAATGAGTCTCAGTTGTTTCTGGTCTTTCTCGCAATTCTTTTGGTGGGGCTCCACGTTTGCGCATCGAATCAAACCGACCTCTTCTCTGGGGGCTTCTGGTGGTTGATGGGGGCGAGGAGCGCCTGGTGGTGCCGTGACCGACAGTAAAGGGAGCCGCGTTGGTGCGGACAGTCTTTGGTGTCGTTCCCGGTCGGGAATGAGTATGAAAACTCCTTATCCTGTTTCTTGAGTGTTGAGTATTGCTACTCGTATTTGTATTTCTGGTTGGCTCTGTCATTTGCTTTAAAGAAAATAATTATTAATTTTAATTGGCGAAAAATTTCCACACATTGTCGGTTTCTATATACCAAGAATGAATATTGCCGAATCGATCACTGGGGGCGGAGACCTTGGCAAGCTTTATGTTTTTGATTTGAGGTGCGGGTACATAAATCATCTGAGGTGCGAACAAAAATATTGCGGCAAAATCTTTTTGGATTTCTCGAACTATTTCATGACGTTTCAATTCTCTTTTTTCTGGGTCTGATTCTGCGCGGATTTCTTCCAATAGTTTATCGGTCGCAATGTTTGCATACATGGCAATATTTAGTCCGGGGTCATTTCTCTGAGATGAGTGCCAAAATGGGTATAAGTCGCCGCTTTGATTTATAACTTCACCAAAGAGTAGCGCGTCATATTTTCTTGGGCGAATAACATTTTGACTCAGATCCCCAGCTTCAAAGATTCTAACCTCAACTCGAGCTCCGACTTTTTCCCACTCTGTTTTGATTAGATCGGCCACTTGTTTTAACTCTGGTGTATCTGATGTGCTGATTGAGAATTTGAGAGTTACTGTCTCTGTTTTTGTTTTTTTCTCTAATATACCATCTGTGTTTGCTTTCCAGCCAGATTTTTCCAATAGTGATCTTGCTTCAACTAGACGGTCATTGGTGTTTAGTTTTCTGGTTGAGTCGTAAGTCTCTATATCTTGTGGGCTCGGCCCGTTTATTATTTTTGCGTATCCATGTAAAACGTTTTGGACGATAAGCTCTTTCGGTGTTGCAAGGTCCAAAGCTCTTCGCACTTCTTTGTCTAGGAAAACAGGTGAGATATTTTGATTGAAAAACACACCAAATATCCTTGGCAGAGAAGTGTTATCGGACAGTTTGGTATTTTTGTTATTTTCTGTTTGTGTTTTGAGGCCGTAGGCACTCTCTACTTCTTTTGAGGCGTATGCGCGCGAAAGATCGGCTTCATTTTGGTAAAATTTGAAGGTAATTTTGTCTATTTTGGGTCTGCCTAGAGCGCATTTATCATAAGCTTCCAAAGAGATCGAGGTTAATATTCCGGCAGAGTTGCGCTTGGTTGATTCGAGTTTGTATGGACCGGCACCTACAGGACTCACATTCCATTCACTAAACGGGAATTCTTCAGAAGTTGCATCTTGCCAGATGTGACGGGGCAAGATACCTATTGTCAGTGTTTCTATGAAAGGCGCATAAGGTTTTTTGAGAATAAATGATATTTCTTGATCGCTTACTTTTTCAACCTGTACACCTTCCCAATTGTTTTTGCGTGGGCTTTTTATAACTGTGTCGAGCGCTTTTTCGATTGTAAAGACGATATCGTCAGTTGTTACTTTGCGTCCATCATGAAAGAAAATATCATCACGCAATATAACATTGTAAGTCAGACCGTCTTCGGAAATGCTGTATGATTTGGCGAGGTCTGTGGTGTAACCTTCAGGGGTTAGTTTGAGCAGGCCGGCATATACCAAAGCGGTAAGGTCTTTGTCTGTGTCTGATATTGCAAGGATTGGATTTATAAATCGGGGACTCCCCAAAACACCCTCAACAAAACTTCCTCCGGTTGTTGGCACTTCTACCAAAAAATATTGATTAACGCGAAATAGCAAATACAAACTAGTGACTACCATAATTATCGTGAAAACATAAAAAGCGATCTTTTCCGCTGGGCGTAAAGATTTTACGGATTTTTCGATTTTTTCAATTATGCTAAGTTGGTGAAATTCCACAAACAACGCATTAAAAAAAGATACAATTTTATTAGTTGATTTCATTCTGATTTCCTGCTTTAGGCAGTTAAAAGAGAAATATTAGATTAAAGTTTGATTTTAGTATATCAGGTTCAAAAAGGCGAAAACTACAAAAAGAATTGCGATAAGAATGGTAGTTCTGAAGATTATGAGTTCAGCACCGCGTCTGGTCCGAGCGCTAGATCCTAGGCTGTCGCCACCAAAGGCGCTTCCCAAAGAAGCGTCTGACTGTTGTACAAGTATTAGGGCGCCTAGGATTACGCCGAGGATGATTTGAATATAAGCCAACATTTGTCTTTCAAACTGGATCATGTCCAGCCTTTTATAAAATAGAGTGTAGCACCCAATATATATTCTTGCAACTTGTGTCAGTTGTAATATAATAACTCCCGCCTTACAAGCCTAATTTATTAATATATGAAAAAGACAGTCCAAAAAAATTCTCAAAAGAAATCAGTAAATCTAATACC